>CAZEAX010000467.1:0-3984 GCA_964510405.1 uncultured Streptomyces sp.
TATCTTGAAAGCTTGCGTGTCGAACTGCGGGCGAGCGGCATCAAAGTCGTCACCATTTGCCCCGGCTACATTGCAACCCCGATGACTGCGCAGAATCCTTACCCGATGCCTTTCATGTTGAGCGCGGATACCGCGGCGCGGATCATGTTGGAGATCATCGACAGCGGCAAAACGTTTGCCGTGATACCGTGGCAAATGGCTATCGTCGCGCGCGCGTTAAGAGTGCTGCCTAACTGGCTTTATGACCGCCTGTTCGGCAATGCACCGCGCAAACCGCGTTTGCCACGTAACTGAAACGCCGGCGAATTATTCTCGCAGCAGCGCAAGCAGATCCGCCCCGTAGCGTTCGAGTTTGCGTGCACCGACGCCCGAAATCCGGCTCAACGCATCTGTAGTGGAAGGGCACTCGCGCGCGAGCTCTGCTAGCGTCGCGTCGTGAAATACAACGTAGGCAGGCACGCCGTGCTTCTTGGCGATTGCCGCGCGCCAGTTGCGCAGCCGCTCCCAGCGTTCGCGCGCCGCGTCGTCCAGCGCGGTCGCTGCGCCGGCGCCTTTTGAAGCGCCGCGCGCACGGCGCGTTTCCTGCGCATGGCGAAGATGCACTATTTGTCCGCCGGTCAGCACGGCACGGCTGGCTTGCGTCAACTTCAGCGCGCCATAGCCGGAATGGTCGACCGCCAGCATTCCCTGGGCGATGAGCTGGCGATAGACCGCCTGCCATTGTTTCTTGTCGAGTTCCTTGCCGATACCGAACGTGCTGAGTTCACGATGACCCCATTGCAGCACGCGGTCCGTTTCGTTGCCGAGCAAAACGTCGATCAAATGGCCGGCACCAAAGCGCTGTCCGGTGCGAAACGCGCACGAAAGCGCTTTCTGCGCCGCCACCGTGCCGTCCCACACTTCAGGCGGCTCGAGACACGTATCGCAGTTGCCGCACGGTGAAGAAGCCTCGCCGAAATAGGCAAGCAATCGCACCCGCCGGCAGGTGGTGGCTTCACACAGGCCGAGCAGCGCGTCGAGCTTCGCCCCTGCGACGCGCTTGAACTGGTCGTCGGCTTCCGACGCCTCGATCATGCGGCGATGGTTGACCACGTCGGCGAGCCCATACGCCATCCACGCGTCGGCAGGGGCTCCGTCACGTCCCGCCCGCCCGGTTTCCTGATAATAGCCTTCGATGCTTTTCGGCAAATCGAGATGCGCGACAAACCTTACGTCGGGCTTGTCTATGCCCATGCCGAAAGCGATCGTCGCCACCATGATGATGCCGTCTTCGCGCAGGAAGCGCGCTTGACGACGCGTGCGGGTCGCGGTCTCCATGCCGGCGTGATAGGCGAGCGCGTTGAGTCCCTGCTCGACCAACCAAGCCGCGGTTTCTTCGACCTTGCGCCGCGACAGGCAGTAAACGATGCCGGCATTCTGCGGATGCTCGGCGCGCAGAAACGCGAGCAATTGCGCTTTTGCATTGGCCTTTTCGACGATGCGATAACGGATATTCGGCCGGTCGAAACTGGCGACGAAAGTCCGCGCACCGTCGAGGCCGAGCCGGGCGATGATTTCCTCCCGCGTCTGCTGATCGGCCGTCGCGGTCAGCGCAATGCGCGGCACGTTGGGAAACCGCTCGTGCAACACGCTAAGCTGGATGTATTCCGGGCGAAAATCGTGGCCCCACTGCGCGACGCAATGCGCTTCGTCGATCGCAAACAGCGCGAGCTTGTCCGTGTGCTGTAATTTCTCGAGCAATTGCATGAAGCGCGGGGTCAGCAACCGCTCGGGGGCGACGTACAGCAAATCGAACTCGCCTGCGATCAGCCTGCGCTCGACCGCCGCAGCGTCCTCATTGGCGAGCGTAGAATTCAGAAAAGAGGCACGCACGCCGGCTTCCAGCAGTGCCGCGACCTGGTCCTGCATCAACGCGATCAACGGGGAAACGACGATACCGGTGCCGGTGCGCAGCAATGCGGGAATCTGATAGCACAGCGACTTGCCACCGCCGGTCGGCATCAGCACGAGGCAATCGCCGCCGCCCGCTACGTGATCGACGATCTCGGCCTGCGGTCCGCGAAAAGCGGGATAGCCGAAAACATCCTTGAGAATAACGCGTGCGTCAGGTTGCGCGACTGCGCTGGCGTGTTTATTCAACCGTGACCGATTTTGCGAGATTGCGCGGCTTGTCCACGTCGTTGCCGCGCGCGAGCGCCGTATGGTACGCGAGCAGTTGCAGCGGCACCACGTGCAGGATCGGCGACAGCGCGCCGTAATTTTCGGGCAGGCGGATCACATTAATGCCATCAGCCGGTGCGATATGCGTGCCGGCGTCGGCGAACACATACAACTGGCCGCCACGCGCGCGGACCTCCTGCATGTTCGATTTAAGCTTTTCCAGCAACGCATCGTTCGGCGCTACCGTCACTACGGGCATGTCGGCGGTGACCAGCGCGAGCGGACCGTGCTTGAGTTCGCCCGCCGCATACGCCTCGGCGTGGATATATGAGATCTCCTTGAGCTTCAACGCACCTTCGAGCGCGATCGGAAAATGCAGGCCGCGACCCAAAAACAGCGCGTGCTCCTTCGGCGCGAATTCCCCGGCCCATGCGATGATCTGCGGTTCCAGCGCCAGCACAGACTGCAGCGCCGCCGGTAAATGGCGCAGATTGCGCAACGCCGCGGCCTCCGCGTCCGCCGGCAAATGCCCGCGCAGCTTCGCGAGCACCAGCGTGAGCATGAAAAGCGCCGCAAGCTGGGTAGTGAACGCCTTGGTCGACGCTACCCCGATCTCGACGCCGGCACGCGTCAGATAATTGAGCTCGGTCAATCGCACAAGCGCACTCGACGCCACGTTGCAAATTGCCAGCGTCTCGGTCATGCCGAGCGCTTGTGCGTGCTTCAATGCAGCGAGCGTGTCCGCGGTTTCGCCGGACTGCGATATCACCACCACCAGCGAATGCGCGTTAGGCACGCTTTCGCGATAGCGGTATTCGCTGGCGATTTCCACTTGCGTCGGCACCTTGGCGATCGCCTCGAGCCAGTATTTTGCCGTAAGGCCCGCGTAGTAGCTCGTGCCGCAAGCCAGGATCAGCAGCGAGTCGACCCGGCCGAATACCTCTCCTGCGCCTTTGCCAAACAACAAAGGTGTTATCGCGTCGACGCCTTCGAGCGTGTCGGCGATCGCGCGCGGCTGCTCGAAGATCTCCTTTTGCATGTAGTGGCGATACGGCCCGAGTTCGGCTGCGCCGGAAACCGTTTTAACTATGCGAACCTCGCGTTCGACCTGCGCGCCGTTGCGATCGTAAATCTGCACCGACGCCTGGTGAATATCCGCGACGTCGCCTTCCTCGAGATAAATGATGCGATCGGTGGTGCCGGCAAGCGCCATCGCATCGGACGCGACAAAGTTTTCATTGTCGCCAAGCCCGACTACCAGCGGGCTGCCGAAGCGCGCCGCGACCACCCGCTGCGGCTCGTCCCGGCAGAATACCGCGATGGCGTACGCGCCGCGCAGCCGCTTGATCGCCTGTTGCACCGCTTTGAGCAGATCGCCCGCATACAAATGGTTCACGAGATGCGCGATGACTTCGGTATCGGTCTGGCTCTCGAACACGAAACCCACCGCGCGCAACTCGGTGCGGAGCTCTTCGTAATTTTCGATGATGCCGTTGTGCACCAGCGCGATGTTGTCACGCGAAAAATGCGGATGCGCGTTCATCGTCACCGGCGCACCGTGGGTGGCCCAACGCGTATGCGAAATACCGGTGGTGCCCGTAAGATGAGTTTCCTCGACTTGCGCGACAAGGTCCTGCACGCGCCGAACCGAGCGCGCGCGCTTCAGCCCGTGGTTGTTTACCGCCACGCCGCAGGAGTCATAGCCGCGGTATTCGAGCCGCTTGAGCCCTTCGAGCAGGACAGGCACGACGTTGCGCGCGGCGACCGCGCCGACGATTCCACACATGGCCTGTTACCTTTTCGCCGTCACGATGATTGCTTTCA
>CAZEAX010000468.1:0-3974 GCA_964510405.1 uncultured Streptomyces sp.
TCTCTACGCGGGAGACGACACCACCGACCTCGAAGCGCCCAACGTCGTGAATTTTCGCGAATCGGGAGTAACCATGACCGCCGTGTCAAAAACGGCGAAATTGTCGAGCAATGGCGACGATGTGTACCTCCAGGATGACGTGCGGCTAACGCGCTCGCCCTATGAAAATCACAGCGAACTCGTCATGCTGACCACGTGGCTGCACGTCGTGCCCGACGACGGCACCGCGCAAACGGACAAGCCGGTGCGCATACAGGACGCCACCACCCTGATTACCTCGGATGGCTTAGAATTCGACAATAAAACCCGTATCCTGAAACTGCTGTCCAATGTTCGAGGACGTTATGAAAAACCGAAGTAGGCGCGCCGGCTGGCACCGCACCGCCGTGATCGCCTGTTGCCTGCTCACCGCGGCGATCGCGCACGCCGAACGCGCCGATCGCGACAAACCGGTGAACCTCGAAGCAGACCAGGTGACCGTCGACGACAACAAGCAGACGGCGACTTTTATCGGCAACGTCGTGTTGACGCAGGGCACGCTGGTGATCCGCGGCGACCGCATGGTGGTCCAGCAGGATGCCGACGGATTCAAATACGGCGTCGCCTACGGCAACCTCGCGAGTTTTCGCCAGAAGCGCGAAGGCTATGACGAATACGTCGACGGCTACGCCGAGCGCATCGAATACGACAGCAAGGCGGAAAAGCTGCAGATGTTCAACCGCGCGTACCTTAAAAAATCCAACGACGACGTGCGCGGGAACTACATATCCTACGAAATCGCGACCGAGTTTTTCAAGGTCGTCGGCGGCGGCAAGCAGGCCGCTACCGCGGGCAATCCCGAGGGCCGCGTGCGCGCGGTGATCCAGCCGAAGAGCAAGGAGCAACCGGCGCCCGCAGCACCCCCGCTGCCGCTGAAACCCGCCACCGACGTCGCGAATCCGCGCGACAATCCGGCAGGCACATCGCGTTGAGGACATTTGCGCAACGCGGCCGCGGCGCGCAGGGTCGATTCTCGTCGCAGCCGCCGCACCGTTCGCGATCATGAGTCAACTGCGGGCGCAACAGCTCGAGAAGCGCTACAAGTCGCGCGTCGTCGTCAAGGACGTCTCGCTCGAGGTGAGCAGCGGCGAGGTGATCGGACTGCTCGGTCCCAACGGAGCCGGCAAGACGACGTGCTTTTACATGATGGTCGGGCTGGTGCCGCTCGATGGCGGCGAGATTTATCTGGACGACAAGCGTCTCACCCACATGCCGATTCACCGGCGCGCCCAGCTCGGCCTCTCGTACCTGCCGCAGGAAGCTTCGATATTCCGCCGCCTGACCGTCGCCGAAAACGTGCGCGCGGTGCTGGAACTGCAGATGAACGATACCGCGCAAATTGCGACCAAACTCGAACAGCTGCTGGAAGACCTGCACGTCGCCCACCTGCGCGACAACCCGGCGATCAGCCTGTCGGGCGGCGAGCGGCGGCGCGTCGAAATCGCACGCGCGCTGGCCACCGAACCGCGTTTTATCCTGCTTGATGAGCCATTTGCGGGCGTCGATCCGATCGCCGTTATCGACATCCAAAAAATCATCCGCTTCCTGAAAGACCGCGATATCGGGGTGCTGATCACCGACCACAACGTGCGCGAGACGCTGGGCATCTGCGATCGCGCGTATATTATCAACGACGGCAGCGTGCTCGCCTACGGTAAGCCCGACGAAATCGTTTATAATGACAGCGTGAGAAAGGTCTACCTCGGAGAACATTTCCGGCTGTAGGCAAACGCCGCAGCCCGCTTCCGGCCCGCGCGCCGGCGGCGCTTGTCTCCCGATTCCCGTCATTCAAGTTCAAGTATTTCAGTCTACCGCGCCGCCACATCCTTTCGGGACCATGAAGCATTCGCTACAACTGAGGCTGTCCCAGCATTTGACGCTCACGCCACAGCTGCAGCAGTCCATCCGGCTGCTGCAGCTGTCGACTCTGGAGCTCAACCAGGAAATCGAAAAATTCCTGCAGGACAATCCATTGCTCGAGCGCGAAGACGGCCTGCGCGAAGAACCCGCCGTACCGCCGCAACCCGGCAGCGCCGACTTCACGCCGGCCGCCGCGCCCGCGACGGCCGGCGACAACGAGGCCGACGCGACGGCGAACGACACGCACGGCAGCCCCGATACCGGCGGTTTCGAAGAAGACTACAGTCACGGCGGCACGCGCGACGACAACGACGAAGCCGAATATCCGCAGGTCGCCGCCGAGGCGCAGTCGTTGCGCGAGCACCTGATTTCGCAGTTGTCGCTGACCCAGATCCCGGACCACGATCAGCGGCTGGTCACGCTGCTCATCGACTCGCTCGACGACGACGGCTATCTGCACCAGGACCTGGCCGAACTGATCGAGCTCCTGCCGGCGGAACTCAACATCGAGATCGAAGACCTGCAGGTCGCGTTGCGCCACCTGCAGAATCTCGACCCGCCAGGTGTCGGCGCGCGCAATCTCGGCGAGTGCTTGAAGCTGCAACTGGATACGCTGGCGGCGACGACACCCTATCGCACGCATGCGCTGGAGATCGTAAATCATCATCTGGACGCGCTCGCCGCGCGCGATTTTCTGAAGCTTAAAAAGCTCCTGCATTGCGAGGACGCGGTCCTGCGCGGCGTCAAGAACCTGATCACGAGTCTCAACCCGCGACCAGGCGCGAGCTTTTCTTCCGGCGACACCCGTTACATCGTGCCGGATGTCATCGTAAAAAAAGTGAAGGGCGTGTGGCTCGCCGCGCTCAATCCGGACGCGATGCCGAAGCTGCGCATCAACCGGCTTTACGCCGACATCCTGCAACGCAACCGCGATGCGGGACACCAGCAGCTTGCCGGCCAGTTGCAGGAGGCGCGCTGGCTCATCAAGAACGTGCAGCAGCGCTTCGACACCATCTTGCGCGTCTCGCAGGCGATCGTCGACCGCCAGCGCCACTTTTTCGAGCACGGCGAAGTCGCGATGCGGCCGCTGGTGTTGCGCGAGATCGCGGACACGCTGGATTTGCACGAATCGACGGTCTCGCGCGTGACCACCCAGAAATTCATGTTCACGCCGCGCGGCATCTACGAGCTCAAGTATTTTTTCGGCAGCCATGTCACCACCGATACCGGCGGCTCGGCATCGAGCACGGCGATCCGCGCCCTGATCAAGCAGCTCGTCAGCGCTGAAAACGGCAAGAAGCCGCTGTCCGACAGCCAGATCTCGGAGATTCTCGGCCAGCAGGGCATCGTTGTTGCGCGCCGCACCGTCGCCAAATACCGCGAATCCATGCAGATATTGCCGGTCAACCTGCGCAAGTCGCTGTAATGTCCCTACAGCCGCCACCCGATAACCACAGCACTTAACCGAGGAGTCAGCTATGAATCTTCATTTGAGCGGTCACCACGTCGACGTCACACCCGCGATGCGCGATTACGTGACCAGCAAGTTCACGCGCATCACCCGCCATTTCGATCACGTCATCGACGTCAACGTGATTCTTTCGGTGGAAAAGCTCAAGCAGAAAATCGAAGCCAACGTGCACCTCTCCGGCAAGGACATCTTCGTCGAATGCGATGACCCCGACATGTACGCGGCGATCGACGCGCTGGTCGACAAGCTCGATCGCCAGATACTGAAGCACAAGGAGCGCAATTTCGAACATCGCGGCGGACGTGAGCCGGGCCGTGATACCAGCGAAGATTGACGCCGCGCCGCGCGCATGCCATCGTTCCTTCCTGGCGGCCCGCGCGAAAAGCCGACAACCCGAACCGATATGAATCTCATCGCCAAACTGCTTCCCGTCCAGAACGTGGTGCTTGATCTCGACGTTAGCAGCAAGAAACGCGTGTTCGAACATGCGGGCCTCCTGTTCGAAAACAACCAGAATGTCGCGCGCAGCCAGGTCTTCGACAGCCTGTTCGCGCGCGAAAAGCTGGGCTCCACCGGCCTGGGCCAGGGCATCGCGATTCCGCAC
>CAZEAX010000469.1:0-3956 GCA_964510405.1 uncultured Streptomyces sp.
TACAACTGGGGACCGTCGCCCGCCGCCTACAGCGCTGCGGGACAAAACGGCGCGCAAAGCGCGCTCGAATTGATCGCGAAGGAAATCAAGAGTTCGACGCGGCTCTTCAACTTCCCCGCGCGCGGCGCCGATGCGGAACGCGTGATGATCACCATCCTGATGTCACCGTCGATCGCGAAATCACTCGCCGAAGCCGGCTATTCGAAACAGGCCATCAGGCAGCACCTCTACGAAAACACGCGCATGTCGCTGCGCGAATTCGACTGGGTGCTGAAGTACACGACCATCTCCGGCCAATCGGCGCGCGAACGCGTCGCGGAGGGCGTATTTCCGGCGGAATTCGCGGGCGCACCCGACGAAATGGTGCGCGTGCTGTCGAGTCCCGACATCCTGCACATCATCGTGTGCGGCGACCCGCACCGCAACCGCGTAATGGTGCTCGAAGGCGGACACACGTATCCGGTCACGAAGCGGATCGTGTTGCCCGCGAATTGGGCTGATTTGCTGAAACAATCGGCCGCTTAGGCCGACCCGCTCAATCGGGTTTGATGCCGGCGTCGCGCGCGACCGCGCCCCATTTTTTTATTTCGCCGGCCAGGTACGCGGCGAATTTCTCGGGACTGCCGCCGATAGTCTCGATGCCGGATTCGGCGAAACGCGCCTGCAACGCCGGCGTTGCGAGCGCGCGATTCACTTCGTCGTTAATTTTTTTGACGATCGCAGCCGGCGTGCCGGCCGGCGCCCACAGTCCGTACCAGTTGTCGAATGCATAGCCGGGCACGCCGGCTTCCGCGATCGTCGGCAGATCCGGCACTATTTTCGCGCGATGCGCGCCGGTCACCGCGAGCGCGCGCAAGCGGCCCGCCTTGATCGAAGGCAGCAGCGATGCCACGTTCGCGATCTGCATGTGAATCTCGCCCGAGATGACTGCGGTGGTGACGGGTCCGGTTCCTTTATAGGGCACGTGCACGAGCCTGATGTGCGCGAGCGAGCGGAACAATTCGACCGCAAAATGCCCGACGGAGCCGTTGCCGCCCGAACCGTAACGGATCTCGTCGGGCTTGGACTTCGCGAGCGCAATCAGTTCCGCAACCGTGCGCGCGGGCACGGCGGGATGCACCGCGAGACAATCGGATTGGGTGACGGTCACGACGACAGGCGCAAAATCCTTTTCCGGATCGTACGGAAGCTTTGAATTGATCGCCGGAATGAATGCAAAATTTGCGGTCGTCATCAAGAGCGTGTAGCCGTCGGGCGCCGATCTGGCGACGAGATTGGTGCCGATCGTCGTCCCACCGCCGCTGTTATTTTCGACGATAACGGACTGGCCCCACGCCTCGCCGGCCTTCTGCGCAATCATGCGTGCGACTAAATCGGTGCCGCCGCCCGGGGCGCTCGGCACTATGAGGCGCACCGGTTTTCGCGGATAGTCGGCCTGCGCGCGAGCCGCGTCCGGCCATGCGGTATATCCGAAGAGCAATCCGCACAGTACACCCAGTCTTGCCAATGAATTGGTCACGCTGCCTCCATCGGTCTTCTATAACATGCGATTTGCCGCGCGTGCAAACAACCGCTGCGCTGCGTTTGCCAATTGCGCGCAAAAAGCAGACCATTCAGAAAACCGCCGCAGCATTCGAATGCGGCGCGGCCGGTCGCATCCGGCCGCGCCGCTGCCCATACCAGAGGAGAACCACCATGCTGACCCAACGCCTCGCCGAATTCGTCGTCGATACCCGTACCAGGGATATTCCCCCCCCCGTCCTCGCGGGTTCGCGTTACGCATTGATCGACACGCTCGTCTGCGCACTGGCCGGCACGCTGGAGCCCGCGGCCGAACTCGCCGCGCAGTGGGCGCAGGAAATGGGCGCGCGCGGCCAGGCCACGGTATGGGGCCGCAATCTTACGACTTCCGTCGCGGAAGCCGCTTTCGCGAACGGCATCGCGGGCCACGCGCTCGATTTCGACGACAGCCTGCCGAGCCTGCGCGGTCATCCGAGCACGACGATGGGGCCCGCCGCGCTCGCCGTCGGCGAAGTCGCAGGATCGTCCGGCGCGGACGTGCTCGCAGCGTTTGCGCTCGGGCTTGAAATCGCGGGCAAAGTGGGCCGCGCGCTCGGGCCCGGCCATTACGTTCGCGGCTGGCACACGACCGCGACCGGCGGTGTTTTTTCTGCGACCACGGCGGCGGCGCGACTGTGGAAACTCGACGCCACGCAACTGCAGACGGCCTGGGGACTCGCCGCCTCGCAGGTGTCGGGGCTCGTGCGCAACTTCGGCACGATGACGAAGCCATTTCATGCGGGCCACGCGGCGCGCAGCGGCGTGCTCGCGGCATGGATGGCCCAGCGCGGCTTCACCGCGAACGAGAATATTTTCGACGGTGCCAATAATTTTTTCGCGACTTACGGCGGCAACGACGGCGAGCCGCTCGAAAAGACGATAGAACTCATGGGCAAGCCGTGGGAGATGCTCGAGCCCGGCATTTACGTGAAGCGCTGGCCGTGCTGCTACTGCAATCACCGGCCGGTCGGCGGCATGCTGAAGCTGATCGCGCAGCACGGCATTCGCGCCGATGAAGTGGACGCAGTCGAAATCGGATTCCTGCCGGGTTCCGACACCGCGCTCGTCAGTGAAAATCCGCAAACCGGGCTCGAAGGCAAGTTCAGCATCGAATACAACGCCGCCGCGGTCCTGCTCGACGGCAAGCTGACGCTGGAGACGTTCACCGATCCGATGGTGCAGCGTCCCGCAGTACGCAATCTGATGAAGAAAGTGAAGCGTTATCGTATCGAGGCCAAAGGGACTTACTCGGGTGTCGTCGGTTACACCGACGTGATGATCGCAACGAAGCGCGGACGCCACACTTTGCGCGTCGACCACGCGCCGGGTTCGCCCGAATGGCCGATGACCGAAGCCGATCGCGACGAGAAATTCCTCGACTGCGCCGGACGCGTGCTCGGCGAGCCCGGCGCGCAGCAATTGCTCGGCCTCATGCGCGGGTTCGAATCGGTTCCGAATATCCGGGCGCTGATCAAGGCCGCCGTTCCGCCGGCCGGCGCGCCGGCGCAAGCCGAACGCGGCGTCGCGCGCGCGGCGAAATAATTTCGCTCAAACAGACCATGTCGGCAATCGATAAGGCCGGGATAGTCGCGCGCGCCGCGCTCTGCATTGCGTGGATGGCGATCTCATCGACGACCGCATTCGCGGATTATCCGGACAGGCCGATCCGCCTGATCGTGCCCCAGCCTCCCGGCGGCACCTCGGACATACTCGCGCGTGTCTTCGCGCAAAAGCTCTCTGAAAATCTGCGCCAGCAGGTAATCATCGACAATCGCGCCGGCGCGAGCGGTACGATCGGCACCGACCTTGCCGCCAAATCGACGCCCGACGGTTACACCCTGGTGCTCGTGTACACCACGCACGCCACGACACCCGGCATCTACGGCAAGCTGCCGTACGATCCGGTCGGCGATTTCGCGCCGATCACGATCATGGCGGCGGCGCCGCTGTTCCTCGTCGTGCATCCGAAGATACCGGTGACGTCGGTCCGGGAACTCATCGCCTACGCGAAGCCGCGGCCGGGCGAACTCAATTTCTGCTCGGCCGGCAACGGCAGCGGCAGCCATCTCGCCGGCGAGCTTTTCAACACGCTGACGGGCGTGAAGCTCACACACATTCCTTACAAGGGATCGGGACTCGCAATCACCGAATTGATCGGCGGACAGGTCCAGTTGATGTTCGCCGGCATCGTGCCGATCGATCCGCACGTAAAGGCCGGCCGCGTGCGCGGTATCGCGGTGTCGAGCGCCAAACGTTCGGTCGCGCTCCCGCAGGTGCCGACCATCGCCGAATCCGGCGTGCCGGGATTCGACGTCGTCGGCTGGTACGGCGTGCTCGCGCCGGCCCGCACGCCGCAGGCTGTCGTCGCGCGGCTCAATCGCGAGTTGCTGAAGATC
>CAZEAX010000470.1:0-3921 GCA_964510405.1 uncultured Streptomyces sp.
TTCGCCGGCGACGACTTCCGCCATCAGCTCGTCCGTATGCAGGCTGCCTTTCATCAATGCTTCGACGGTGCCTTCACGCGCCATCGCCACGGCGAAATTGGCGGCGGCATGACTGTGCGGCACGTCCACGATCTGGTAGGGGCTGATGTCGACTTCCTGAGCGCGTGCCACGGCATCGATTTTGGAGCGCGGGCCGATCAGCACCGGAATGATCAGGTTGGCTTTGGCCGCTTCGATCGCGCCGAGCAGCGAATCGCGGTCGCACGGGTGAACGACCGCCATGGGAATCGGTTCGGGCGCTTCCGCCATGGCGAGCAGGCGGCGGTACTGCGACGTCTTGTCGGTCACGCGCACTTCGGGCAGTTCCGTGCGCGGTCGCCGCACTTTTTCCATCGGCGCCATGACTTCGGCGGTGCCGCTCATCACGACGAGGTTGTTCTGGTTCACGCAATTGCAATCAAACGTCACGTGGTGGTGATGGTCGAATTTTCCGGTCACGGTGATCGTCACCGTGATGGTATCGCCCAGCGTGACGGGCCGCGCGAAGTGCATGGATTGGTCGATATAGACCGTGCCCGGTCCCGGCAACTGGGTGCCGAGGATGTTCGAGACCAGCGCGCCGCTCCACATGCCGTGGGCGATTACCTCCTGGAACTGGCTGCTTTTCGCGTAATCCGAATCGAGATGTGTGGGGTTGATGTCGCCGGACATCGCGGCGAAGAGCTGGATGTCCTCGAGCTTCAGCGTGCGCACGATGCTCGCCGTGTCGCCGATCTTGATCTCGTCGTAGGTGCGGTTTTCTATGTATTCCATGGCCGGTGATCCAGGTTGGGCTGGCGCGGGGACGCACGATTATGCATGGGCACTTTGCCGAGTGCCACCAGCCGGAACCGCAGCGCACGACGCGCATCTATGCTGGGTATTGTCGGTGCTTTCGTCTGGCGTCAATTGATTTGCATCAATCCGCGCGGGTCTTGGATTGCGCGGGCACGCCCCCATGTGTATCGCGGTGGAGGGCGCTTTCCGCTATAATCCAACCTTTTGAATTTGGGAGAAATTATGCCCATCTATGAGTATCGATGCGGGGCTTGCGGATTCCAGAAGGAAATTCTGCAGAAGCTGAGCGACGCGCCACTCAAGGATTGTCCCGAGTGCGGGAAACCGAGCATGAGCAAAATGGTGACGGCGGCGGGCTTTCAATTGAAAGGCAGCGGCTGGTACGCAACCGATTTCAAACACGGCGCGACCGCGAAGGCCAAGCCGGCGGACAAGCCGGGCGCCAAAGCCGAAGACAAGCCGGCGGCGAAAGAGGAGGCCAAGCCGGCCGCCGAAACGTCGGCCGATAAGTCGACCAACAAGTCGGCAAAGCAGGCCGACGCGCCGGCGGCGGCAGCCGCACCCGTTACGACGCCCGCGGCGAACAGCTGAGGCGCGCCGGCGCGCCGCTTGAAGCGGCGCAACGGTTATTCAGCAACGTTTCAAGTCGCGCGGACAACGCGCGATACTTTTTTGCAGAGTCGACAGTGTGAGGGTGCAGTTGAAAAAGTATTTCATCACGGGTCTCCTGATCTGGGTTCCGCTCGGCATCACGTTGTGGGTGCTGCATTTTCTGGTCAGCGCGATGGACCAGACCTTGTTGTTGTTGCCCGAGCAATTCCAGACCGAACACTGGCTCGGCATGCACGTGCCCGGCATGGGTGTCGTGCTCACGTTCGTCGTGGTGTTCGGCACGGGGCTTGTTGCAGCGAACATGCTCGGCCAGCGCCTGCTGCGGTTCTGGGAAAACATCCTCGGACGCATCCCGGTGTTCAAGTCGATCTACAACAGCGTGAAGCAGGTATCGGACACGCTGTTCTCGTCGAGCGGGCACGCGTTTCGCAAGGCCCTGCTCGTGCAATATCCGCGCGACGGGTCGTGGACGATCGCATTTCTGACCGGCCAGCCCGGCGGCGACGTCGTCAACCATCTGCAGGGCGAGTACTGGAGCGTTTACGTGCCGACCACGCCGAACCCGACGTCGGGATTTTTCCTGATGATGCCGAAGTCCGACGTGATCGTGCTCGACATGAGCGTCGACGAAGCGCTGAAGTACATCATTTCCATGGGCGTAGTGTCGCCCGGCGCGGGCCGCACGAAGGCGCCGATACGTCCCGAGGTCGCGCGCCAGCAGGCAGTCAATCAATAAGCGGCGCCGCGTTAGTCGCGCCCGCCCGTCCCCCATTTTTCTCTTTAAGCGATTTCATCATGCGTAGCGAATACTGCGGTCTAGTCAACCGCAAGCACCTGAACCAGACCATCACCGTGTACGGCTGGGTTCACCGCCGCCGCGACCACGGGGGCGTCATTTTCATCGACCTGCGCGACCGCGAGGGTCTTTTGCAGATCGTGTGCGATCCCGACACGCCGGCCACGCTGAAGATCGCGGAAACGCTGCGCAATGAATTCGTCGTCCGCGTGACCGGTCGCGTGCGCGAGCGCCCGGCGGGCACCGTCAATCCGAATCTCGTCAGCGGGGAGGTCGAAGTGCTCGCCGCTGAAATCGAAGTCCTGAATCCCTCGCTGACGCCGCCGTTCCTGATGGACGACGACACGTTGTCCGAAAACGTGCGGCTCGAGTACCGCTTTCTCGACCTGCGCCGCCTGCAGATGCAGAAGAACCTGAAGTTGCGCTACAAGACCGCGATGGCGGTGCGCGTGTTCCTGGATAAGCACGGATTCATCGATATTGAAACGCCGATGCTGACGCGCTCGACCCCCGAGGGCGCGCGCGACTATCTGGTGCCGAGCCGCGTGCACGCGGGCAAATTCTTCGCGCTGCCGCAGTCGCCGCAATTGTTCAAGCAGCTCCTGATGATCGCGGGCTTCGATCGTTACTATCAGATCGTCAAGTGCTTCCGCGACGAGGACCTGCGCGCCGACCGCCAGCCGGAATTCACCCAGATCGACGTCGAGACGTCGTTCATGACCCAGAACGAGATCATGGTGCTGATGGAGGAGCTGATCCGCACGGTGTTCAAGGGCGTGCTCGACATCGATCTGCCGAACCCGTTTCCGCGCATGTCGTACGACGACGCCATCCTTTTGTACGGTTCGGATAAACCTGATTTGCGCGTGTCGCTCAAATTGACCGAGCTCACCGACGCGATGAAAAACGTCGCGTTCAAAGTGTTCTCGGCACCTGCGAATGCGAAGGACGGGCGGGTCGCGGGACTGCTGGTGCCGAAAGGCTGCGAACTTAGCCGCGGGGAAATCGACGCGTACACGGAGTTCGTCGGCGTCTACGGCGCGAAAGGGCTCGCGTATATTAAATTCAACGACATCGCGAAGGGTCGCGACGGCATGCAGTCGCCGATCGTGAAGAATCTCGACGATGCCGCATTGAAGGCCATCGTCGAACGCACGGGTGCGCAGGACGGCGATCTCGTGTTCTTCGGCGCGGGCACGGCAAAAGTGGTCGCCGACGCGCTGGGCGCGCTGCGCGTAAAAATCGGCCACGAGAAAGGATTTGCGCAGGCCGGCTGGCGGCCGCTGTGGGTGGTCGATTTCCCGATGTTCGAGTGGGACGAGGAGGGCAAGCGCTGGAACGCGATGCATCATCCGTTCACCGCGCCGGCCGACGGCCACGAGGAATTTCTCGACAGCGATCCGGGACGCGCGCGTGCCAAGGCTCACGACATGGTCTTGAACGGCTGGGAACTCGGCGGCGGCTCGGTGCGCATCCACCGCCAGGACGTGCAGTCGAAAGTGTTCCGCGCGCTCAATATCGGCGCCGAAGAGGCGGAGGCCAAGTTCGGCTTTCTGCTGCAGGCGCTGCAATTCGGCGCGCCGCCGCACGGCGGGATCGCGCTCGGCCTCGACCGCCTGGTGACGATGATGGCCGGCGCCGAGTCCATCCGCGACGTGATCGCATTTCCCAAGACC
>CAZEAX010000471.1:0-3918 GCA_964510405.1 uncultured Streptomyces sp.
GGGGCCGACGCCTGAACGCCTGCTCGGTTTGCGCGAATTTCTCAAGGGGTTCGGCCTCGAACTCGGCGGTGGAGAAACGCCGCATGCCAAGGATTACGCCAAGGTGCTCGAGCGCGTAAAAGACCGTCCGGACGCCCAGCTGTTGCAGACCGCGATGCTGCGCTCGCTGCGCCAGGCGGTTTACAGTCCGGACAATCTCGGGCATTTCGGTCTTGCCTACGAGGCCTACACTCATTTCACGTCACCGATCCGGCGTTATCCGGATTTGCTGATCCACCGCGCGATCAAGGCGGTCATCAAGAAAAAGCGCTACGTGCCGGGCAACTGGGCAGAGCTGGGCATGCAATGCTCGTTGACCGAGCGGCGTGCCGACGAGGCGACCCGCGACGTTGAAGCGTGGCTCAAATGCTATTACATGCGCGATCGCGTGGGCGACGTTTTCGACGGCACGATCAGTTCGGCGGTTGCATTCGGCATTTTCGTTGCGCTCGATGGCGTTTATGTCGAGGGACTCGTGCACGTGTCCGATCTGGGCAGCGATTATTTCCATTTCGATGCCGCAAAGCACCAGTTGATCGGCGAGCGCACGGCCAAACGCTACCGGCTGGGCGACCGCGTGCGCGTGAGAGTGGTGCGCGTCGACATCGAATCGAGCAAGATCGATTTCGTGCTGGAAGAAAGCACTTCCACCAAGTCCGCCCGTCCGGTGATGAAAGCGAGAAAAAAATAATGCGGCAAATTGTTGCCGGTAATTTTATTTTGCGGCTGACTACCCGTTTTTCATTGGTGGCCCATGGCTGAAGGGCGCATCGTGTACGGGTTTCATGCGGTGATCAGCCGCTTGCGACAACACGCAGCGGGTATGCGCGAAATTTACCTCGACGCTACACGCAACGACGCTCGCGCCCAGGATCTGACCAAGCTTGCCGACGGCCACGCTGTGCGGATCATCGCTGTCGATGCGCAGCGCCTCGACGGATTGACCGGGCATGCGCGGCATCAAGGCGTTGCCGCGCGCGTGGACGCAATGCCGCTCAAGCACGATATTGACGACGTCCTTGAGAACATCAGCGGTCCGGCTTTGCTGCTAGTGCTCGATGGCGTGCAGGATCCGCACAATCTCGGTGCATGTCTGCGCGTCGCCGATGCCTTCGGAGTGCACGCCGTCATCGCGCCCAAGGACCGTGCCGTCGGCATAACGCCGGTTGTGTCCAAGGTCGCGAGCGGCGCGGCCGAAATCATTCCTTATGTTTCAGTCACCAATCTGGCCCGCACGTTGCGGGATCTCAAGGAATCCGGCATCTGGATCGTCGGCGCGGACGAAACGGGCGCGACGGATCTCTATGATGCCAAGCTATCAGGGCCGATGGCATGGGTAATGGGGGCGGAAGGCGAGGGCATGCGGCGGCTTACACGCGAGCATTGCGACGAACTTGTGCGAATTCCGATGAGCGGCAGGGTGGAAAGCCTCAATGTTTCGGTCGCCAGCGGCGTTTGTCTGGGGGAAACGTTTCGCCAGCGTCGAATCGGGGGCGCGCAGTTGAAGTCCTGAATAGGTCGCAATACCCGCTAGTGCTAAGGCAATACACCCGTCAGATGTGTGAAAAGTCACATAATGTTCCGCGGTCGGCAGTGTAAAATTCTGCCTAGATTCTCCTCGGGGAGATTAATCGGAAACATGGCTGCTAAACGTATTCGCCGGCCGCGTCAAATCAGGTTCAAGGCGATTTCGCTGGCGGTCGCCTCGTGTTTCTCGGTTACGGCGGAGACGGCGCTCGCCAATCCGACCGGTGCCGTAGTGGCCAGCGGGACCGCAACCTTCAGCCAGCAGGGCAATTCTCTCGCGATCACCAATTCGCCGGGCGCCATCATCAACTGGCGTGCATTCTCGATCGGCACCAACGAGATCACTCGGTTTATCCAGCAGTCGTCCGCCAGTTCCGTTCTAAACCGCGTCGTAGGCGTCGACCCGTCCGTGATACTCGGGGCGCTGCAATCGAACGGCCGCGTTTTCCTGATCAATCCCAACGGCATCCTGTTCGGCGCGGGCGCGCAAATCGATGTAGCGGGGCTCGTTGCTTCTACGCTCAACCTGTCCAATGCCGATTTCGCTGCGGGAAAATTGCGGTTCACCGATACGCCGGGCGCGGGAACCGTCAACAACCAGGGGGCCGTGACGACACCGAGCGGTGGTCAGGTTTACCTGATCGCGCCGAACGTGCAGAACAGCGGCATCATCACGAGCCCCAAAGGCGAGGTGATACTCGCGGCGGGGCACACAGTCGAACTCGTAGACGCGGGCACGCCGAATCTGCGGATCGAGATCACTGCGCCGGATACGCAGGCGGTCAACATCGGTCAGATCGTCGCGAGCAGCGGCAAGATAGGAATTTACGCCGGGCTGATCAAGAACAGCGGTGAGATCAGAGCGGATGGTGTGGTGATCGGGCAGAACGGCGAGATCCTGCTCAAGGCGACCAACAGCGTTACGCTCGACAAAGGCAGCGTGGTCAGCGCGTCGGGACCGACTGCGGGCAAAGTCACGATACAAGCGGATTCCGGTACCGTAACAGTCGCGGGCACCGTCGCGGCGAATGCTACGCAAGGTGCGGGCGGGACGGTGAACATTGCGGGCGCGCAGGGCGTGGGCGTTGCGTCTACGGCGCGGATATCGGCCGACGGAACGCAGGGCGGCAGCGTGTCGCTCGCATCTTCGGCTGGTAACGTTACTATCGCAGCGCCGGTGACAGCGAATGCGACCGCAGGCAGTGCCGGGCAACTCGCAGTCAACGCTGCCGCGTCGCTCACGCTTGCAACGGGTGGACAATTGAGCGCCAGCGGCGGACTAGGTGGCGGCGCAATCACCGCCTACGGCAGGACCGGAGTTACGTTCCAAACCGGCAGCCTCGTACAGGCGAGCGGTGCAGCGGGCGGTACGGTGAGCGCGCAAGCTCTTCAAGGCGGGTTCATCGGCCAGGGAACAATCGACGTTTCCGCCACGGACCTCGATGGCGGCGTCGTCAGTATCGCCGCGGGCAGCGACATCACACTCGACATTACGAGCCGCATTCTTGCGCGCGGTCGCGCGGGCGGCGAAGTGCGGGTCGAATCGACCAGCGGCACGTTGCTCGCTTCCGGATTGATCGACGGCCAGGGCAGCGGCGGCCCCGGCGGGCTTGTCTATTTGCTCGCGCCGCGTGTAGCGTTGCTGAATCGCGCTGTGGTCGATGTTTCCGGCGAGACCGGCGGCGGAATAGTGCTTGTAGGTGGAGATTATCAGGGTCGCAATCCGGATATTCAGAACGCGTACGCAACGTTCATCGGTCAGGACGCAACGATACGCGCCGATGCGTTAACCCATGGCGATGGCGGACGGGTGATTGTCTGGTCGGACGATGCCACGCGCATGTTTGGATCGATTAGCGCCAAGGGTGGCGTGGAAGATGGTAATGGCGGGTTCTCAGAAGTATCGAGTAAGAATTTCCTTGTCTTTAACGGTCGGGTAAGTCTCGACGCGCCATCAGGGCATGTTGGCACACTCCTGCTAGATCCCAGCGACGTGACGATCGTGAGCGGGTCGGGCGTTTCGGACGGCTCGTTTGACGGCGGCAGTTCTAATAATATCTTTAGCGGTGGAACCGGTTCCACCACAATTGGGTGGTCGACGATTCAGGGTAATCTGAGTGGTACGGCGAACGTGATAATCACGACATCCGGGAGTGGTGCGTCGAACGGAGGCACGATTACCATTTCTAATGATTCGCCCGATCTAAATACGGCTAATACGTTCCAGCTTGTCGCTCATAACAATATCAATGTTAACGGCTCTATCACGAATTCTGGAACTGGCGACATCAAAATGTACGCCGGCTGGGATGGCGTTTCGGCGGCTGCGCCAACCGTACAGTTGGGAGTAGG
>CAZEAX010000472.1:0-3907 GCA_964510405.1 uncultured Streptomyces sp.
CACTTCGTCGCGTCGTCCCGCGATTGCCTCGCCGACCAGTTGCTCGGCGCGGCCGTCGCCGTACATTTCTGCGGTATCGACGAGCGTGGCGCCGAGGTCGATGCCGAGCCGCAGCGTGGCGATCTCCTCGGCGCGTGTGGCGCGGTCGTCACCCATGTACCACGTGCCCTGTCCGAACGCGGGCACGCGCACGCCGCCGGGCAGGACAACGGTTTTCACACGACGGTTAGCCGCCGGCGCGCTTTTATGCGAGGCCTAACCGCACGCACCAATAGCGCCGCATGCGGTGCAAAATTCGCAGCCGTCCTTTTTGATCACGGCCGAATTGCCGCATTCCTTGCAGAGCCGGCCGGGCACCGGGCGAAATTCGAACGTCGTCGACCGGCGGTCGTCGTCGGGTACTTCGAGCACGCCCATGTCGCTCACCGGAAAACCGCGTTCGTCGAGTATGCCGAGCATCGCGTAGCGGTGAATGATCAGGCGCGCGACGTAGGCGACGGTGCTCGGATAATTTTCCTGGCGCTCCTCGCCCGGCACGCGCGCCATGAAGTCGCCGAGCGGTTCGTCGTAGGTCAGCAGCTTGCGCAGCTTCATGCCGATCCACGCAGGGTCGATCACGCGCATGTCGAGCGACAGGAGCTTGCACAGGCCGTCGAGCGCCTTCGGATAAATGCCCGCCATCCACATCGAATATGGCCGGCGCTGGCCGTTGGGCAACACGAGTTCTTTCAGCATGAGCACGAAGTCGTCTTCCGAGCTCGGGTTGTAAACGTCGACCGTCCATGACATCGTGCCGTCGGTACCGGTCTTGGGTTCTTTTTTCGCGAACAGCGCGTCGAGCACCGGTGACTTGCCGGCGGCTTCCGCCAGCGCGCCGAGCTTGTCGACGCGGTAGCGCACGATGCGCGCGAAGGCGGCCACGATACTCGGCACGCGCATGGCCTTGCCATCGGGCGGCATGGCGCAGTCGAACGCGTCGCCGCCCGTACGCGAGAGCAAATCGAGTTTCATGCGCAACCACCGGGCGTCGAGCGCGCGCATGTCCATCGACATCGTCTTGGCGATCGCGCCGAGGCCGCGCGGTTGCTCGTTGCCGTTGATCCAGACTTCGAACGGATAAGGCTCGCCGTTTTCCACGTGGCCGACGAAAATCGCGAAGCGGCCGAACGGCGACTCGACCATGTAAGTCCACGACGAATTGCCGGCCGGCAGCGCGGGGCGGCCCGGCCAGCGCAAGCTCAACAACGCCGGTTCCGGCGCCGCTTCCAGATGAATGCGGCGGTCGATGTCGGAGGTGTCGAGGTCGTTCGGTTCCGGTGTCGCCGGCGTGGAGGTCACGGACAGCACGCTGCCCAGCACCGAATTCGGCCGGTAGGTCGCGATGCCCTTCAAGCCCGACTTCCATGCCTGGAAGTAAAGATCCTCGAATTCGTTGTAGGGATAGTCTTCCGGCACGTTGACGGTCTTGCTGATGGCCGAATCCACGAACGGTGCGATTGCAGCAACCATGCGCATGTGATCGAGCGCGGAAATTTCGAGCGCCGTGACGAAATGCGCGGGCAGTTTGTCCATGTCCCCGTCGTTATGCCGGTACAGCCGCCACGCGTGGTCCTCGACGTCGTAAGTGCGGTGCGTATCGTCGGGCATGCGCTTCTTGCGTTGATAAGTCCATGCGTACGGCGGCTCGATGCCGTTGGATGCGTTGTCCGCAAACGCCAGCGAAATGGTGCCGGTCGGCGCGATCGACAAGAGGTGGCTGTTGCGCACGCCGTGCGCGGCGATCTTTTTCGTGAGTTCCGCCGGCAGCCGCGACGCAAAGCGCGGCGCGGCGAGAAACTGCTTCGCGTCGAACAGCGGAAACGCGCCTTTTTCCTGCGCGATCGCGTTTGACGCCGCGTATGATTCGTTGCGCATGAACTCGGCGATGTCGGCGCCCATGCGGCGCGCTTCGTCGGTATCGTACTTCAGACCCAGCATGATGAGCGTGTCGCCGAGGCCCGTGAAACCGAGCCCGATGCGGCGCTTGGCGCGCGCCTCCGCCTGCTGCTGCGGCAGCGGCCACACGGTCACGTCGAGCACGTTGTCGAGCATGCGCACCGCCGGATGAATGACGCGCGCGAAAGCCGCGAAATCGAAGCGCGCCTTGGGCCGGAACGCGTCGGTGACGAACAGCGTGAGATTGATACTGCCCAGGCAGCAGCAGCCGTAGGCGGGCAGCGGCTGTTCGCCGCACGGATTGGTTGCGTCGAGTCGCTCGCAGTAAGACAGGTTGTCGTCGGCGTTGATGCGATCGATGAATACGATGCCCGGTTCGGCGTGATCGTAAGTCGATTGCATGACCTGTTGCCACAAGTCGCGCGCGCGCACCGTGCGGTACACCCATGCGCCGTCGGCGCGCTGCCGCGCGGTTGCGCCGATCTCGCCGCCAGGCGGCGTTTTGTGCACGAGTTCCCAGTCTCCGTCGGCTTCGACTGCGCGCATGAAGGTGTCGGTGACCGCGATGCTGACGTTGAAATTGGACAGGTCGCCGTGGTCTTTGGCGTGTACGAATTGCTCGATGTCGGGATGGTCGCAGCGCAGGATGCCCATCTGCGCGCCGCGCCGCGAGCCGGCCGACTCGACGGTTTCGCAACTGCGGTCGAACACCCGCATATAGGAAACCGGGCCGCTCGCGCTCGAATGCGTGCCGCGCACGAACGCGCCTTTGGGCCGGATCGACGAAAAATCGTAGCCAACGCCGCCGCCGCGCCGCATGGTTTCGGCGGCTTCCATCAGCGCGACATAGATACCGGGACGCCCGTCGACCGCCTGCGATACCGAGTCGCCGACGGGTTGGACGAAACAATTGATCAGCGTCGCCTGCAGGTCGGTGCCGGCGGCGGAATTCACGCGCCCGCCCGGGATGAACCCGCCGGCGAGCGCCTCAAAAAACTCTTTTTCCCAACGCGCGGGATCCTCCTCGACCGCGGCCAGCGCGCGCGCGACGCGCTGTCGAACCTCGTCCGCCGTCCGCTCCTCGCCCTTCGCGTATTTCTCCAGCAACACATCGATGCTGACCTGCTGTTGCGGGAGCGCGAGTTTTGCGTCGTTCGGTTTCATGATCTGGACTTCCTCTAAGCGGGTAGCAACATATGCGTTTTGGTTTTATTTGAATGAGATCAAGCCCGCTGCGGACGCAATTGAACGGTAACTGACCCCCCCATATAGGGTAGCAGAATCCACCTCCAACCCCAAGATATAGTAGCTGGGGCTTTTGTCACCACGCTTTGATTCAAGTCAACATTCGCAGCAATGCTGGCACGGGGATTGGGTTTGATCAAGTTGGCAACGTCTCATTTTTTCTTTACCGGAAAACGTCGATTTGCCGCCGCAACTATTCGGGTTGGTAACCGTAAAATGGACGTGTGGGTCCCCCGATGATCGGCAGAAGGTATGCGTATTCGTATACGCTGCCGGTGAACCTGTCGCGATCGCGGGCGGCGCGCACAGCGTCCGCGCCTCGCTGTAAATAGAAACGTTACGACCATGAGTGCTTCCAAACCCCAATACAACGAGCTATGCCGCGTCTGGTCGCGGCTTTACCGGTTTAATCATTTGTCGGCCATCGTCGGCTGGGACCGCAACGCGATGATGCCGCCCAAGGGCAACGCGGCGCGCGCGGCGGCCGAAGCCGAGTTACAGGCGCTGATCCACCGCACGCGCACCGAACCGCGGCTCGCGGAGTTGCTGCGCGCGGCCGAGCAGGAGCCGCTCACCGATATCGAGCGTGCGAACCTGCGCGAGATGCAGCGCGACTGGCGCGATGCGAACGCGCTGCCGGAGTCCTTGGTGGAGGCGAAATCGCTCGCCGGCGCCAGATGCGAGCACGCATGGCGCGAGCAGCGGCCGGCCAACGACTGGCGCGGAT
>CAZEAX010000473.1:0-3899 GCA_964510405.1 uncultured Streptomyces sp.
CCGAGGTCGATCACCAACGGTTCGCCGGCGGTCGGGAATCCGAACGCGATCGGATTGGTGCCGGTCGCGGGGCCGCTCGATCCGGGTGCGGCCACGTGGATCCGGCTGCTCACGCTGTGGATGCCGATCAGTCCCGCGCGCGCGGCCATTTCGACGTAATGCGCGCTGCGGCCGCTGACCCACGAATTGTTCACGCCGACGACCGCCATGCCGTGTGCGCCCGCCTTCTCGATCGCAACCAGAGTCGCGCGGTACATCGTCACCATGCCGTTGTTGTTGCCGCCGTCGAACAGCGCCGACGTGGAGGTTTCACGAATTGCACGCATCGGCCGCCGCGGTTGCTTTAACTGCCGGTGTTCGGCGACGTTGAGTATTTTCGGCAACCCCGAGTATTCGTAGCCGCACAGCGCCGCGTCGACCACGTGATCGGCGATGATGCGCGCTTCCTCCGCGTCGTAGCCGATTTTCCCGAGCGACTGCACGGCCAGCGCTTGCGCTTCGTCCGCGGTGAGATGGACCCTGTGCTCAGAAACAATTTTCACGCTTGCTCCGTTCGAATTGAATTGCCACGCGGTTATTTCGGCGCCATGCCGGTTTGCCGCGCCAGTATAGCGAACTCCTCGACCTGCTTGCGCAGGAACGCGGCGAAGTCGTCGGCCGAATTGCTGCTGACGAGTTCGATGCCGAGTTCGAGCAAGCGGTGGTGCACTTCCGTAACGGCGGCCGCTTTGGCGACGCCATCGCGGAAGCGCTCGATCACCTCGCGCGGCGTGCCGGCGGGCGCCATCAGTCCGTTGAAGGTCGTGTCGTGAAAATCCGGCAGGCCCGCTTCCGCGATCGTCGGCACGTCGGGCAGGGCGGGCGAACGTTTGTTGCTGGATACGCCGAGCGCGCGCAGTTTGCCGGCGCGGATGAACGGCAGCGACGTGGTCACCTGGTCGAATCTCAGCATGACATGTCCGCCGACGAGGTCGATCACGGCGGGCGCAGCACCCTTGTACTGGATGTTCAGCATGCGCACACCCGCCTGCCGGCTGAAGATTTCGGTGGCGACGTGTCCGGTCGAACCGATGCCGGAGGACGCGCTCGTCAATTCACCGGGCCGCTGTTTGGCGAGCGCGATGAATTCCCTGATCGTTTTGACGGGTAATGCGGGATTGATCACGAGCACGAGCGGAACTTCGCCGGTGACCGAAATGGCCGCGAAATCCTTGATCGGATCGTAGCCGGGTTCGGCCATCAGCGCCGGCACGCGGACGAAGGTATTGGACACCGCGAGCAAAGTGTAGCCGTCGGGAGGCGCGCCCTTCACGTAGCGGGTGCCGACGATCGCGCTCGATGCGGGCCGGCTCTCGATGACGAAGGGCTGGCCGAGCGTGCGCGTCAACTGGTCGGCGACGGTGCGCGCGATCGTTTCCTGGTTGCCGCCGGGCGCCACCGGATTCACGATGCGCACGACCTTGTTGGGATACGCGGCGGTCTGGCTCCATGCATGCGGGGCCGTTATCAGTGGCACGCAAAGAACGCAAGCGCCAATACGCCGGCATTTGACCAGCCGATGGTTCTGCGCTGTCATTTTGCGAACGAGCATATGCCTGCATCCATGATTGCCTCCTCCGGGCGTTATTTTCTGCGCGGATGAGAGCTTGTCCTGCAGCGACGGCAGAGTCAAGTTGACGGAGGCGCATCTTTGCGTGCACTCTTCCGTCATGAGACGGGCCCGCCGTGCAGAACGCGGACGTGCAAACAGGAGGAAAACGATGAGTCCTCGGTATCCGGTCGTTGCGCGGGGGACGGCGTGCTTCATCGTTGCCTGGGTGGCGGCCGTGCCGGCACCGGTGCAGGCCGCGTATCCCGACAAGCCGATCCGCATCGTCGTCGGCTATCCGCCCGGCGGGTCGTCCGATTTTTCGGCGCGCATGCTCGGCCAGCGGTTGTCGACAGCGCTCGCGCAAAGCATAGTCATCGACAACCGCGGCGGCGCGGCCGGCAACATCGCCAACGAAGTCGTCGTCAAGTCCGCGGCCGACGGTTACACGCTGCTCGTCACGGCCGAGGCGTCGATCACCATCAACGCGAGCGTGTATACGAATCTGCCATTCGTCGCCGCGCGCGATCTCACGGCAGTCACGCAAATCATCAAGTACGCAAACGTGGTGGTGGTGAACCCGTCCGTGCCGGTAACCTCGATCAAGGAACTGATCGCCTATGCGAAAGCGCAGCCGGGAAAGTTGAGCGCTTCGAATCCGGGAACAGGCACCGCGCAGCACCTTGCCGTCGAGCTTTTCAAGCTGACCGTCGGCGTCGACATCACTACCGTGCCGTATAAAGGTGGCGGACCGGCAATGATCAGCCTTGTCAGCAATGAAACCCAGGTCTCGTTCGCGACACCGCCGTCGGCGATGCCGCAGGTCAAGGCGGGCCGGTTGCGCGCGATCGCCGTCACGAGCGACAAGCGTTCGACGGTACTGCCCGATCTGCCCACCATCAGCGAAGCGGGCCTCACGGGTTTCAACGTCGAAGGCTGGGTCGGTTTGTTCGCGCCGGCCAAAACGCCAACCGCGGCGATCGACCGCCTGTACGTCGAGTCCGCAAAAATCCTGCGCGTTCCGGAAGTGAAGGAACTTGCGCTGGGTGTCGCATCGGAAACCGCCGGCAACCCGCCGCGCGAGGCGAATCAGATCGTGCGCGACGAGACGGCGATGTGGGCCAAAGTCGTCAAGACCCTCGGCATCAAAATAGAATGAGCAGCCGTCTTATTCCGGCGTAATTCCGGCGTGGGCGGCGACCCGCGCCCATTTCGCCAGTTCCGCTTTGACCAGCACCGCGAATTCTTCGGGCGTGTTGCCGAGCGGCTCCAATCCCTGCGTCGCAAGTTGCTGCCGGATGTCGGTGAGTGCAAGCATACGCACGACTTCATCATGGAGTTCCTGCACGATCGCGTTCGGCATGCGCGCTGGACCCCACAATCCGTACCAGGTCGTCACGTCGTAATCGCGCAAACCGCTTTCGTACATCGTCGGAATATCGGGAATCAAAGCCGCGCGCTTCAGACCCGTCTGCGCAAGCGCGCGCACGCGACCGCTTTTGACGTAGTTCAGCGCCGCGGCCGGGGAGCCCATCATCGACTGGACCTGGCCGCTCATCAAATCAATCGTCGCGGGGCCGCTGCCCCGGTAAGGAACGTGCACGATCCTCACGCGCGCTACATAGTTGAAAAGCTCGCCCGCCAGATGGCCGACGCTGCCGGTGCCTGCGGATGAGAAGGTGATCTGGCCCGGCCGCGCTTTAGCCAGCGCGATGAATTCGGCGACCGAGCGCGCGGGGATCGACGGATGCACAAGCAACAGCATCGGTGAGGTGATCAATGCGGTGACAGGCGAAAAATCCTGGACCGCATCATATGGCATTTTGCGATACAGGCTTGCGTTGATGCCATGCGTACCCATCGTGCCGACCAGCAGCGTATAACCGTCCGGGGCGGATTTGGCGACAAAATCGGAACCGAGCATCCCATTGGCGCCGGGGCGGTTTTCGACGACCACCTGCTGGCCCCAGCTTTTGGTCAACTGCTGCCCGATCAGCCGTCCCATCAAATCGGTGCCGCCGCCGGGCGTGAACGGCGAAACAATGCGGATCGGCTTCTCCGGATAGCTTTGCGCGCACGCCGGTCCGTGCGCCATCATCGCAGTTGCGCAGCAAAGTGCCAGCGTCAGGCAGCGTTCAATCAAGCTTGGCGCCCGCCGCCTTGATGACTTTTGCCCAGCGCGTGATGTCGGTCTTGAGGAACGCCGTGAACTCCGCGGGCGTATCGCCGACGGGTTCGGCGCCTTCGCCCAACAAGCGGTCGCGGACCCCGGGTGATTCCAGTCTCTTCGGCCTCAGCGAGGCCGGCGACA
>CAZEAX010000474.1:0-3893 GCA_964510405.1 uncultured Streptomyces sp.
GGCTGCCGAGAATATTGATTTCGACGACGTCGAAGTTGCCGCGGGTTTTCTCAACGATCGCAGGCGTCCGGAAGTTCACGGCCATCAGTTGCTTGCAGTAAGGGCAGCCGTTTTGACCGAAATAGAGCATGAGGCGTTTGCGCGCGGCCGCCGCCTCCTTGAGGTCGTCGCGCAAGTCGAGAAATGAAATCTTGAACCAGGCCGGCACTTCGATCTCCGCCGGCGCGCCGGCGGCGCGCGCGGGCGCGAACGCGCAGGCGAACGCAATGCACGACACCCCGAGAGCGGTGTAAAGTTGGAACTTGTTTTGCATTTGAGTGCTTAGTATATGACTGCCGCCTCACAGCGACCAGCGATGCAAGGACGGAGAATATGAACGAATCGTGGCCCGAGATCCGCGATTGGCGCAAGCAAAAGCGCGCGGAGTTGATCGCGCAGCGCCAGGCGCTGGAGGACGTCCGGCGCCGGCAAATGAATGCGGCGATCACCGCGCACATCGAGGCCGGCTTCGCGTCGCTTGCCGGGATGACCATCGGGTTTTGCTGGCCGTTCAAAGGCGAGTTCGACGCGCGCTTTGCGATCAGGCATTTTCGCGACCTCGGCGCGGCCGCCGCATTGCCGGTGGTGATAGCCAAGGCCACGCCGCTGCAATTCCGCGCGTGGTGGCCGGGCGCGCCGATGACGACGGGCGTCTATGAAATCCCCATCCCCGACGGTACCCCGCTGGTAGTGCCCGATGCCGCGATCGTGCCGATGAACGGCTTCGACGCGCAGGGTTACCGCCTGGGGTACGGCGGCGGATATTTCGACCGCACGCTGGACGCGACGTCGCCCCAACCGCTCGCGATCGGCGTGGCGTTCGAGTTTGCGGGGCTGCCGACCATACGTCCGCAGCCGCACGACGTGCCGATGGATTTCGTGGTGACCGAGGCGGGCATCTACGTCGCGAAGGACGCCCGCCTCGTGCGCATCGGCGCCGAGCAATGCCGCGAACGCGCGCGGCACCTGTGCCAGCAGCGCGGACTGCCGCGCCAGCGTATGGAAACCACGGCGGGATATGCGTCGCCGCCATGTTACGCCGGTGAATTCCCCGGTTACTTCGGCGACGGCGACGATGCGAAAAGCTAGGCCCCGTCGGAGCGCAGGCCCTGCTTCGACAATATTTCGCCCAACTGCGACAGCCGCGCCTGCGGGTCCGTCATGCGCAGCAGTTGCTGCTTGACTTCGAGGCTGATCGGCAGCACTTCGCTCAATCGATAGCCGATCCACGCTGCGTCGTCGAAGCGGTGCGGCGACGGGAAGTGCTCGGCGCCGATTTTTTCGATGATGGCTTTGAGCACGTCGCTGCACAGCGTCTCCTCGGGCGCAACTTCGCTGTCGTTGGCGAGGCGTTCAATGGTCGCGGAAATGAGCCCGTTTTTTTCCACCGCGGAGCACACGATGCGGAACCGTTGCAGGCCCTCGACCTGCAGGTGAAACACGCCGAGTTGCGGCATGTCCCAGTGCACGATGCGTGCGAGGCAGCCGATATCCTGCGGCACCGCGGGCGTGCCGACCTCGCGGCCTTCCTTGATCAGGCACACGCCGAACGGCCGCTCCTCGCTGATGCAAACCTTGGTCATCTCGATGTAGCGCTGCTCGAAGATTTTAAGCGGCAGCGTGCCGCCCGGAAACAACACCGTGTTAAGCGGGAAAATGTAGGTTTGCAGAGGGGGCGCGCCGCCCGCCTTGTCGTTTGCGCTCATATGGAAAGTTCGCGGTGGCGTACCAGCACGCGCCGCGACTCGTGGAAATCGCGGGCGAGTTTTTCGACGAAATAGACCGACCGGTGCTCACCGCCGGTGCAGCCGATGGCGACGGTCAAATAGCTGCGGTTGTCGGCCACAAAACATGGCAGCCAGTTCCGGATAAACTCGCGGATGTCGTGGTACATGCGCTTGACGTTGGTGTCGGTCTCCAGAAATTCGACCACCGCGCGATGTTTGCCTGTCAGCGGACGCAACGCGGGATCGTAAAATGGATTCGGCAGGCAGCGCACGTCGAACACAAGGTCGGCGTCGAGCGGAATACCGTGCTTGTAGCCGAACGACTCGAACAGCAGCGTCAGGCCGGAGTGATCGGATTCGACAAACTCCTTGATCCAGGCCCGCAGCGCGTTCGGGTTGAGTTCGCTCGTGTCAATGTGGTGCGACTCGCCGCCGATATCCGCCAGAATTTCGCGCTCGCGCGCTATGCATTCGGCGACCGTGAGCGCGCCGGCGCTCAACGGATGGCGCCGTCGTGTTTCGGAGAAGCGCTTCAGGAGCGTTTCAGTTTTGGCCTCGAGGAACAGGACGCGCACATCGACGCCGCGCGCCTTTAATTCGCGGACGTGTCGCGGCAACTCGGAGAGCGTGTCGCCGCTGCGCGCGTCGATGCTGACGGCAACGCGCTCGTAGCCTGCGCCGCGCAGAAAATCGACCATTGCCGGCAACAGCGTGACGGGCAGGTTGTCGGTCGTGTAGTAGGCAGCGTCTTCGAGCACCTTCAACGCGACGCTTTTGCCCGACCCGGAAAGGCCGGTGATGATGACAAGCTGCATGCGGACGGGTCGCCGGCGTATGGCGGTTACTGTACGTCGTTGTGCATATGCTGGGCCTGCCGCTCGACGAATTCCCGCGTGCTGTCGATGCCGCGCAGCTGCAGCACATGATTGCGCACGGCTGCTTCGACCAGCACCGCGAGGTTGCGCCCGGCCGCCACCGGTATCGTGACCTTGCTGATGCTGACGCCCAGAATCTCGTGGATGCCGGGTTTTAGCGGCAGGCGGTCGACATACTGGGTTTCGCTGCCGGCGGGCTTTTCCAGGTGCACGATCAATTTCATGTTCTTGCGGGGCCGCAACGCGGCTTCGCCGAATATGGTGCGGATATTCAACACGCCCAGGCCGCGCACCTCCAGAAAGTCGCACAGCAGGACCGGGCAGCGGCCCTCCAGTGTCTCCGGCGCGATCCGGTAGAGTTCGATCACGTCATCGGCGATCAGGCCGCTGCCGCGGCTGATCAATTCAAGCGCGAGTTCGCTTTTGCCGACGCCGCTGTCGCCCGTGATCATGACGCCCATGCCGAGCACGTCGAGGAACACGCCGTGCATGGTGGTAGACTCGGCCAGCGCGCGCGCGAGATACGGGCGCAGCATCCACATGAGTTCGACGCTTTCGAGCGGGGACGAGAGCAGTGCCACGTGCATGGTGTCCGCGAGCGTGCAAAGGTGTTCGGGCGCGCGCTCGCCGCCCGCGACGACGATGCAGGCAAGATCGGAGGTCGCCAGCCGGTGCAGCGTCTGCTGGCGCGTGACCGTATCGAGGGCGTTGAGATGGTCGATTTCGGGCCGCGCGAGTATCTGGATCCAGTTCGGATGGATGAAATTCAGATGTCCGATCAGGCCGCCGCGCGAATTCTTGAGGTGGGAGCTGTCGAGAATCTTGACGCCCCCGTCGCGCCCCGCGACCCACGCCAGGCGCAGTTTGCCGCGATTATCGTCAAACAGCTGCGCTACGCTGATTTGCGGCATGCGGTTGCCATTCGGCGATCGACTGGTGCATTGATTCGGCAGAGGCCGCCTTCAACAACTGCTCGCGAAACGCCGGGTCGCTGAACATTTGCGCGAGTTCGCTAAGTATCTGCAGGTGCAGGTCGGTCGCCCGTTCGGGCACCAGCAATACGAAAATCAGGTTGACGGGCTGGCCGTCAGGCGCGTCGAACGGGATCGGCTCGCGCATGCGGATCAGCGCGCCGACCGCGTCTTTCAGGCCCTTGATGCGCCCGTGCGGAATCGCCACGCCCTGGCCCAGGCCGGTCGAGCCCAGCTTTTCGCGCGCGAACAGGCTGTCGAAGACCTGGCTGCGCGCGACA
>CAZEAX010000475.1:0-3882 GCA_964510405.1 uncultured Streptomyces sp.
CAGATTCACCAAAGGCGAACCCGGGTTCGCCTTTTTTTATGGCGCGCGCGTTGCGCGCCTTGTTGCAGTAGCATGCACGTCAGTTGAAGAATACGAAAGCGGATGACAATCCGGTTTCGCTCGGCGCGCCCTCGCCCCCCGGGAGAGGGGATGGGGGTGAGGGATCGAGCGGATTTCACGAAGTAAGGTTTTAAGCTCGATAATTTGCCGCGGTGGACTGACACATGTTCGATCTCGTACACAAGCACAAGAAGCTGATCCAGGTCGTGCTGGCGATCATCTTTCTGCCGTTTGCATTCTTTGGCATCGATTCGTATTTTCGCAGCGGCGACGGCGCCAACCACGTCGCGACGGTCGGCGGCCAGCCGGTCTCGCAGCAGGAATTCTCGATGGCGTTGCAGCGCGTGCTCGGCAACAGCGTCGGTGCGGACGCGCTCGACAGCCCCGAAATGCGTTTCGCGGTGCTCGACGGCATCATCCGCCAGCGCCTGCTCGTCAACCAGGCGGTGCGCTACAACGTGCTGGTGTCGGACGAGCAGCTGCAGCAGGTCATCATCGAGCAGCCGGCATTCCAGGACGACGGAAAATTCTCGCACGCGCGCTATGTGGAAATGCTCAAGCGCCGGAACGAGAGTGAAGTCGGGTTCGAAGCGGCCGTGCGACGCGATATGATGTTGCAGCGCGTGAACGGCGCTTACCTCGGAACCGCGATCGTGCCCAATTCGGTGTCGGAGCGGCTGCTGCGCATCAACGCCCAGCAGCGCGAAGTCAGCCAGAGCGTGCTCGAGCCCGAGAAGTTTGCGGCGCAGATCAAGCTCGACGACGGCGCGGTGAAAGCCTACTACGACGCGCATCAGGCCGATTTCCAGGTGCCGGAACAGGCGCGCATTGAGTACGTCGTACTGTCGCTCGACGCCATCGCCGCGCAAACGGATGCCAGCGCCGACGAAGTCAAACAGTTTTATGAGCAAAACCTGAAACAGTACGCGAAGGGCGAGGAACGCCAGGCGAGCCACATCCTGATTACGGCCGACTCCCAGGCGAGCGCCGAGCAAAAGCAGGCGGCGCGCGCGAAAGCCGAGCAGCTCTTGAAACAGGTCAAGCAAAACCCGGCGAGCTTCGCCGAGATCGCGAAGAAAAATTCCCAAGACCCGGGTTCCGCGGCGAAAGGCGGCGACCTCGGCTCTTTCCCGCGCGGCGCGATGGTCAAACCTTTCGACGATGCGGTGTTCCAGATGAAAGTCGGCGAGATCAGCGGGCTGGTCGAGTCCCCGTTCGGCTACCACATCATCAAACTGACCGGCGAGAAAAAGCACGCGTTTGAAGAGTCGAAGAAGCAGGTCGAACTCGATCTCAAGCGCCAGAAGGCGGGCAAGAAATTCGCCGATCTGGCCGAGCAACTGAACAACCAGGTGTTCGAGCAGGGCGACAGTTTGAAGCCCGCGGCCGACGCGCTGAAACTGCCGGTGCAGACGAGCGGCTGGCTGAGCCGCAACGGCGGGGAAAACAAACTCCTGAACAATCCGAAACTGCTGCAGGCGGTGTTCGGGGAAGACGCCGTCAAGAACAAACGCAACACCGAGGTCGTCGACGTCGGCGACAACACGCTCATTTCCGCGCACGTGATCGAATATAAAGCCGCCGCCGTGCGGCCGCTCGACGCGGTGCGCAGCGATATTGTGAAGCTGCTCACGCGCCAGCAGGCCGCCGCACTCGCGGCCAAGCAGGGGCGCGAAATGCTGGCAAAGCTAAAGCAGGGCGGCGCTGCAGAGGTTGCCTGGAGCGCGGCGAAACTCGTGAGCCGCGAGACGGCGCAGGGCGCGCAGGGCTACACGGGGCCGGCGATCGGGGAAATCTTCAAAGCCGACAGCAGCAAGCTGCCCGCGTACGTCGGCTACGAGAATCCGCAGGGCGCATTTGTACTCGTCAAAATCACCCGCGTCGTGGATACGGACACGTTCGATGCCGCCAAACGCAAGGCGGCGGCGGACGAACTGCGCCAGCTTGCCGCCCAGGAAGAACTCAACGCTTACGTCGCGAGCCTGAAGCTCAAGGCCGACGTCAAAGTGCAGCAGGACCAGCTGGTGAAGAAACCGCAGTAGGCGGCAGGATCGAGGAATGCCCGTCGCCGGCAGGCAAGCTTACGCTTCCTGTTTCAATCCGCCAGACCCAGCGCGGTTGTATTGAATCCGCCGTCGACGTACATAATTTCGCCGGTCATTCCGCTCGCAAGATCCGACAGCAGGAACGCAGCAGCGTTGCCGACTTCCTCGATGGTCGTGTTGCGGCGTAACGGCGCATGTTTGGCATGGTGGCCGAGCAGCTTCGAGAAGTCCGCGATGCCCGCTGCCGCGAGTGTCTTGATCGGGCCTGCGGAGATGGCATTGACGCGGATGCCCTTGGGGCCCAGGCTTTGCGCCATGTAGCGCACGTTGGCCTCCAGGCTCGCCTTGGCGAGTCCCATCACGTTGTAGTGAGGGATCGAGCGCACGGCGCCGAGATAACTCAAAGTGAGGATGGAGCCATTGCGTCCATCCATCATCTTTTTGCCCGCTTTCGCCAGCGCCGCGAGGCTGTACGAACTCACTTCGTGGGCGATGCGAAAACCTTCGCGCGTCACGCTGTCGAGATAATCGTTGTCGAGTTGCTCCCTGGGCGCGTAAGCAATCGAGTGGACCATCCCGTCGAGCCCGTCCCAGTGCTTCGCCAGGCTCGCGAACAACTGGTCGATCTCGCCGTCGGAGGCGACGTCGCACGGAAACACGAGGTCGCTGCCGAACTCGCTCGCGAGCTTCACGACGCGGTCTTTGACATTCTCGTTCTGATAGGTAAACGCGAGGTCTCCGCCCTCCCGCTTGACGGCCGCAGCGATGCCGTAGGCAATCGAGCGGCTGCTCAAAAGACCGGTGACGAGGATTTTTTTGTCTTGCAGAAAGCCCATTGCGGCTCCTGTGGGAAATTCGGGCAGGCGCAATTATAACGTATCGCTGCACGCTGTCCGCGCGGATGACGTTCACGCAACGATTGCGCTAAACTCTGACCCCGATGAACGCGAAATCCTGGCGCTGGTGTACGGTGTTCTTGCCGCTGGCGCTCGCCGGCTGCGGCGACTCGCCGTGGAACAATCCGTATCCAGCGGCGGACGGCGGCAAAAATATTCTGTACTCGTCGTTCAGCGAGCGCCCGAAGCATCTCGATCCCGTTCAGTCCTACAGCACGAACGAGTCGACGTTCACCGCGCAGATCTACGAGCCGCCGCTCCAGTACCATTATCTCAAGCGCCCCTATACCTTGGTGCCCTGTGTCGCCGAAGAAGTGCCGCAACCGCATTATTTCGATGCGCGCGGCCGCCAGTTGCCCGCCACTGCGGCGGCCAAAGACGTCGCGTCCACCATTTACGAAATCAAGATCAAGCGCGGCGTTCAATACCAGCCGCACCCGGCGTTCGCGCGCAATGCGGCCGGCGGCCTGGTTTATCAGAATCTTGGCGAAGCGGATCTCGCCGGCAAGGACGTGCTTGCGGATTTTCGCGAGCTCGGCACGCGCGAACTCAAGGCGCGGGATTTCGAATACCAGATCAAGCGTCTTGCGCACCCGCGGCTGCATTCGCCGATTCTGGGCCTGATGGAAGATTACATTGTCGGGCTCAAGGACTATGCGCAGCAGATGAAGGAAGTAAACGAGGCGCTCGCGAAAAGCGGCCATGCCGATGCGTGGATCGATCTCAACCAATACCCGCTTGCCGGCGTCGAAGTGGTCGATGACTACACTTACCGCATCCGTTTGAAAGGCCAGTACTCGCAGTTTCTCTACTGGCTCGCGATGCCTTTTTTCGCACCCATGCCGCCTGAGGCCGACCGTTTCTTCGGCCAGCGCGGCATC
>CAZEAX010000476.1:0-3880 GCA_964510405.1 uncultured Streptomyces sp.
GGACGGCGTGCTGCCTGCGCCGAATCACATCAAAATCGATGTCGACGGCCTCGAGCACAAAGTGCTGGCAGGCGGCCGCAGCGTGCTTGGCGACCCCCGTTTGAAGTCGGTGCTGATCGAGATCAATACCAATCTCGCGCAACACCGCAAAATAATCGCCGATATGGAAGCGCTGGGCTTCCGCTTCTCCGAACGGCAGGTGGCGCAGGCGCAGCGCAACGAAGGCACGTTCAAAGGTGTCGGGAATTATGTCTTCTACCGTTGAAGAACACGTGCTGTACCAGATTGCGAATGCGCCGATGCGCGTCTACCCCTACGCGCATATTTACGTCGAAAGCGTTTTCCCCGCCGATTTTTACGCGGCCTTGCGCGCCAACTGGCCGGATGACTCGTCGCTGGTCTGTCTCGCGGACACCGGGCGCGTCACCAAAGGCGCGTACCGCGAGCGTTTTGTCATGCCGCTCAAGCCGGCCGAAATCAATAAACTCGCCCCGGATCGCCGCGCCTTCTGGAATGAAGTGGCGGCCTGGCTCATTACGCAGCGGTTTATGACGGCGATGATAGGCAAGTTCGAACCGTATGTTAAAGCGCGGTTTGGGGACGATTTATATAAGTGCGGTTTCGGCGCCGATTCGCTGCTCGTTCGCGATCTGACCCATTTCAACATGGGGCCTCATACGGATGCCCCGCACCGCCTGCTTTCGATGCTGTTTTATTGCCCCGCCGATGATTCGCTGAAGCATCTTGGAACGTCGCTCTATGTGCCGCGCGATCCGGATTTCACGTGCCCGGGCGGGCCGCATCATCCGCACAACCTGTTCCACAAAGTCCAGACGATGGAATACAAACCGAACACGCTCTTCGCTTTTATCAAGAACGACCACTCGTTCCATGGCGTCGAGCCGATTGACGATCAAAACGTACTCCGCGATATACTGCTCTATGATATTCGCGTGTACCCGCCGAAAGCTGAAGAAGTTGCCGGGGAGCGTACCGGCGGCAGTTGGGTTAAGCGCCTTTTTGGCGGCGGCCGAAAAAAAGCAAAGTCACCATAACTGGAGCACGATCATGGCATTATTCGGTTCGGTTTCGAGCAAGGACGTAGACGCTTTTGCCACCAGCCTGGCGCAGGATCTGGCGAAGCGCTATCCGCCGGCGCTCGACAAAGGCAACGAACGGAAAATTTCGCAGAAACGGCTGACCAGCATACTCGAGGACACCTTCGAACGAGCGATCGAATTCCGGCGGCAGCACAAGCTGGGCGTCTACAAGAAGGCGCGCCTGGGCAATACCTTCCGCTGGGAATTGCAGGAGATGGGCTACAGCGAGAAGTTCGTCGAGGTTGCGACCGAGGGCCTCATCGTGTACATCACGCGAAACTGATCCGACGAATCGGGCCGAAGCGCCGCGCGCAAATGCGGCGCCGGCAGCTCACGCGGATGGCGGCGGCACGTAACCCGGGACCTGGGCGAGGTCGACATCGTCGATCTGGTGCCGGTCCATGCACTGCTCCGCGTACGTAAGATAAACCTTTTCCCACATGAACACGTCGAACAGGTCGGGATCGATGTGGCCGCCCAGCTTGAACTTGCCCAGGATGGACAGCGACTCCGACAGGGTCTTGCCCTTTTTGTAGGGCCGGTCCTTGGCGGTCAACGCCTCGAAGATGTCGGCGATGCCCATGCAGCGGGCCTGGATCGACATCTGCTCGCGCGTGAGCCCGCGCGGATAACCTTTGCCGTCCATGCGCTCGTGGTGGCCCCCCGCGTATTCGGGCACGTTCTTCAAATGCTTCGGCCACGGGAGCGCTTCCAGCATCTGGATGGTGACGTCGATATGATGATTGATAATCTGGCGTTCGGCTGCAGTCAGCGTGCCTGCGCGTATGGTCAGATTCTCGACCTCATCGGCGGTGAGAAAGTCGGCTTCATTGCCTTCGATGTCGCGCCAATGATATTGGGCCGATATCTGCTTAACCCGTTCCAGGTCCTCGGGTTTCATTGCTTCGCCGCCGATGTTGCTAAAGCGCAGAAACTCGCGGTCCTCCTCAATGCGGCGCATCTGTAATTCAAATTCCCGCGCGGCCGCGTGTGCCGCTTGTGTGTCATTTTTCTCCTGCGCTTCGAGCCTCGCCTTGAGGCAGGCGATCTCGGCATCGCGCTTGACCACCTCGAAACGCGTGTCCACAAGGTTGATGCGATCGAATATCGTGTGCAGTTTGGTTGCTTTGTCGACGACATGCACGGGGGTCGTCACCTTGCCACAATCGTGCAGCAGGCCAGCTATCTTCAATTCATAGCGGTCCTTGTCGTTCATATTGAAGTTCTTCAGCGGACCGACCGCGCAGTTGTTGACCGCTTCGGCCAGCATCATGGTCAACGTGGGCACGCGCGCGCAGTGGCCGGCGGTGTAGGGCGACTTGTCGTCGATCGCCGCGTTGATCAGGTTGATGAAAGACTCGAACAGGTTTTCCAGGTGGTTGATCAGCAGCCGGTTGGTCAGCGCGATCGCCGCCTGCGACGCCAGCGATTCGGCGAGTTGCTGGTCCTCGGACGAGAAAGGGCACACGGCGCCGTCCGTGCCCTTGGCGTTCAGCAGTTGCAGCACGCCGATGATCTCGTTCTCGTGGTTCTTCATCGGCACCGTCAGGAACGACTGCGAGCGGTAGCCGGTTTTCTTGTCGAAGTTCTTGGTGCCGGAAAAATCGAATCCTTCCTCGATGTAGGCGTCCGCGATATTCACCGACGTATCGTGGTGAAACGCATACGCGACCACCATGGTATTCACCGGCTGGCCGTCGGGCTGGAACAGATTGATTGGCGGGAATGGAATCTCGGCGCCGGTCGTGCCGCCCAGGGCGATATTGAGCGTGTCGTTGCGCATGATCTCGAACTTCAACGTGCGTTGCTCTTCCATCACGCGATATAGCGTGCCGCCGTCCGCATTGGTGATTTTTTTGGCCGCCAGCAGGATCGCCTCAAGCAACCGGTTGATATCGGTTTCCTTGGATAGCGCGACCCCGACTTGGTTGAGCTGCTCGAGACGCTCGAACAGATTGGCGGAGTCCGGTGGGCGATGCATCTGGTTCATCGGTTTACTTGATACACACTGCGCGCACCTGCGCGATATCGGTCATCCCCAGCAAAACTTTTTCCATGCCGTCCTGCTTCAGGGTGCGCATGCCTTCCTCAAGCGCGGTGGCAAACAACTCTGCCACCCGTGCGTGCTCCTGAATGAGTTTCTTTACGGGATCGGTGCCGATCAAAAGCTCGTGCAGACCGACCCGGCCTTTATAACCGCTACCACCGCACGTCTCGCAGCCGACTGCCTTGTGAAACTGGATCTCGCCTTTTTCGTTGCCGAAGTCCTTGGTCCAATCCTGGATCAACTTTTCACGCTGGCCCTTGGCATCCTTCTTCCATGATTCGGTATTCATCAGTTCGCCGGCATACTCGTCGACAAACAGCTTGAGTTCCTCGGCCGACGGCACGTATGGCTTCTTGCACTTGCCGCACAGGCGCTTGGCCAGACGCTGCGCCAGAATACCGAGCAGCGCATCGGCGAAGTTGAACGGATCCATGCCCATGTCGAGCAGGCGGATAATCGACTCCGGCGCCGAATTGGTGTGCAAGGTGGCAAACACCAGGTGGCCCGTGAGCGACGCTTCGATGCCGGTGCCGACCGTTTCCTTGTCGCGCATCTCACCGACCATGATGATGTCAGGGTCGGCGCGCAAAAACGCTTTCATCGCGATTGCAAACGTCAATCCGGCCTTGGGATTCATCTGCACCTGCCGCAAGCCGCGCTGCGTAATTTCAACCGGGTCTTCGGCGGTCCAGATCTTGGTCTCCGGAGTATTGAGGTAGCCGAGGACCGAGTG
>CAZEAX010000477.1:0-3868 GCA_964510405.1 uncultured Streptomyces sp.
CTTTTAAATGCGATTCAGTTGCCGGAACTCATCACTACAACCCGGGAGGAATACGAGGCCGCAGCAGTTGAATTGGCGAACACGCCATCGAAATTGGGCCGGATCAGGGAGAAGTTGGCCGACAACCGGCTGACTGCGCCTTTGTTCGATACTCCTCTTTTTTGCCAACATATTGAAGCCGCTTACTGTGAAATGCACCGGCGCTATCTGGGCAATGCATCTGCGGACCATATCTATGTCGAGGCTTGAGCAAAATTATGAACAGGCATGCCTTGACGCCGGATCGCTGCCGGAGTCGAAGCGATGGAATTGCTTCGATGGGAGCGCAGATCGTCCCGGGCATTTTTGCTGTTTTGCCTTAAGGCGCGACGACAAGCGCAATTGCCAAATAGCGAGCTAATTTCCCGCTCGCCATGAATAGCGCACTTAGCCACGGATTGATGCGCAGCCACCCTGCCGCAACGCACAGCGGGTCGCCGATAATCGGCACCCACGCAGCGAGCAGCGCCGGGCTGCCATAGGATTGAACCCATTTGAGGCCTTTAAGTTCCGTACGCTGGGGAATGATGCGGCCGACCAGGTACGACGACATGCCGCCCAGCGTGTTGCCCAGGGTGGCAACCGCCAGCGCCGGCCAGTATAAATGCGGCTTCGCATTCAGGATTCCGGCGAACACGAACTCCGAACCGCCGGGCAGCAGGGTTGCGGCGAGAAAGCTGCTCGCAAACAGCGCCCACAGACTCGACGGCTCATCCATGGCCGTCATTGTTGCATGCGGCCTGCGGGTTCGGCGCAAGTTTGACGCCCGCCGAGCCTATCGCCGATAATTCACGCCGCGCTGGCGCACGCGCGCCGCGCAGCCGCTTTCCTGGATGTCCGCACGATCGGTTCCTTGAGCGCAAATCGCGCGCGCGGTGGTTCTTTTTTGAAATTCCCGCCAGAAAGGCAAGCCATGAAATACGTGATCGATTTCCCCGCCCCGCCGACGTTGCCGGTCCTTGAAAGCAACGCTGAGTTCCCGGTGGGCCGCATCTATTGCGTCGGCCGCAATTATGCGGAGCACGCGCGTGAGATGGGGCATGACCCCGACCGCGAGCCGCCGTTTTTCTTCATGAAGCCCGCGAATGCGATCGTGCCGAACAATTCGACGATTCCCTATCCGCAGGCGACCAAAGATCTGCACCACGAGATAGAACTTGTCGTTGCGCTGGGCAAAGGCGGCGCGAATATTCCCGTCGACAAGGCGCTCGACCACGTGTGGGGCTACGGCGTCGGCCTCGACATGACGCGCCGCGATCTGCAGGGCGAAGCCAAGAAAATGGGCCGGCCGTGGGAAATGGGCAAGGCGTTCGACAATTCCGCGCCCTGCACGGCGCTCGTGCCGGCCTCAAAAAGCGGTCACCCCGCGAAAGGCGCGATCTGGCTCAAGGTCAACGGCGCGGTCAAGCAAAAGGGCGATTTGGCGGAACTCATCTGGAACATTCCGGAAACGATTTCGTATTTGTCCGGACTCATAACATTGCAGCCCGGCGATCTGATTTATTCCGGCACGCCAGCGGGCGTGGGCCCGGTCAAGCCGGGCGACAAGCTCGAAGGCCACGTCGACGGGTTTGCCGATCTCACGATCACGTACGCGAAATGAGAAAAGCGATTGGGTGATTGAGCTACTCAATCACTTGATCGCTTAATTACTCAATCGCCGCGAGTGAACAGGAGCAGACGATGCAGCTACGCAAACTCGGCGCCCACGGCCCGCAGGTTTCCGCACAAGGCCTCGGTTGCATGGGCATGTCGATCAGTTACGGCGAGCCGAACGATGCGGAGTCGATCGCCACGATCCATCGCGCGCTCGATCTCGGCGTCAATCTGATCGTGACCTCGGATGCGTATGGCGCCGGCGTCAACGAACAACTGGTGGGACGCGCGTTGCAGGGACGGCGCGAGCGCGCATTGATCGCGACCAAGTTCGGTAACCTCGCTCTCGCCGGCGGCAATCCGACCGGATTATCCGGCGGTCACCCCGATTACGTGCCGCAGGCCTGCGAGAAATCGCTCAAATGCCTGGGCGTCGACGTGATCGACATTTACGGCCTGCATCGCGTCGATCCGGCTGTTCCGATCGAAGACACCGTCGGCGCGATGAAAAAACTGGTCGAGCAGGGCAAGGTGCGTTATCTGGCATTGTCCGAGGCGGGGCCGCAAACGATACGCCGCGCACACAAAGTGCATCCGATCGCCGCCGTCGAAACCGAATATTCGCTGTGGAGCCGCGACGTCGAGAGCGACGTCCTCCCCGCATGCCGCGAACTGGGCATTGCGTTCATGGCGTATGCGCCGCTGGGGCGCGGGTTTCTCACGGCGACGATGAAGACACTCGATGCCTTGCTGCCCAAAGACCGCCGGCGCGAGCACCCGCGCTTCAATTCCGAAAACATCAAGCGCAACGCCGAATTGCTGGCGCCGCTCGAAAAAATCGCCGCGGCTAAAAAATGCGCGCCGGCGCAAGTTGCGCTCGCATGGGTGCACGCGCAGGGCGCCGACCTATTTCCGATTCCCGGCACCAAGCGCCGGACTTACCTCGAGCAAAACGTTGCAGCGTTCGACATCAAATTGACCGCCGATGACGTCGCGACGCTTGCCAAGGTCTTTCCGCCCGGCGTGACGGCGGGTACCCGTTATCCCGAAAAACAGATGAAGGCGCTGGGCATTTAAGCCGCCCACTGCCGCACATGTAACAAACTGATGCTTATACATTCGGAAACACTCGCCAGGGCCGAGGCATTCCAGCGGGCAGGCAACGCGGCGGATGCAGAGCGCTGTTACAGAGAAATCCTGGCGGTCGAACCTCGACAGTTTGATGCGATCCACGGCCTCGGTGTGCTGGAAGCGCAACGGGGACGCTATGCGGACGCTCTCCTGCTGGTTGAGCAGGCCCTGAAAATCGACCCGCAATCGGTCGCTGCAAATGTCACCTACGGCAATGTGCTGCAGGCGCTCAGCCGGAATGCCGAAGCGCTGGCGATCTGGAATGGGATACTGAAAAGCGAGCCTGGTTCAGCATTGGCGCATTACAACCGGGGCAATGTTCTGCAGGAGCTTGGTCGGCACGCGGAAGCGCTGGACGATTACGACCGCGTGCTGACGGCGATGCCCGACAATGCGCCGGCGCTCTACAACCGCGGTTGCGTGCTGCAGCAGTTGCAGCGGCATGAAGAGGCGCTCGCGTGTTTTGACCGGGTCCTGGCGCTCGCACCCGACAATGAGTTCGCTTTGCACAATCGCGGTGCCGCATTGCTTGGGCTGAATCGGTACCAGGAAGCGCTGGCAAGTTTCGATCGCGTTTTAACGCTCGCGCCTGACGACGTCGAGGCCTTGACCAATCGCGGCGTCGCACTGTACGAACTCAAGCGCTGGGAAGCCGCGTTGCTGAGCCATGAGCAAGCGCTGAAGTTCAGGCCCGACTACGCGGAGGCCTGGAGCAATCGCGCCAACGTGCTGCTCGAGTTGAAACGGGTCGAGGATGCGCTTGCAAGCTGGGATCGGGCGCTCCAGATCAAGCCGGACTTTGCCGAGGCGCTGGTAAATCGCGGCAATGCTTTGCACGAGATCGGACGAGACGCGGAAGCAATCGCAAATTACGAAAATGTACTGGCCCTCGAACCCGATCACGAGTATGCAAAAGGGATGCTCGTGCATGCCAAAATGCACTGCTGCGACTGGCGTACATACAGGCAGGACGTCGAGCATCTCATAGCTGAAATGCGTACGAATAAACGGGTCGTTGCGCCATTCGAGCTTCTGAACATCACCGATTCCGCGGCCGACCAGTTGCAGTGCGCACGGATATGGGTGGACCACAAATATCCCG
>CAZEAX010000478.1:0-3863 GCA_964510405.1 uncultured Streptomyces sp.
ACCGCCGGGACGAATTCACGCGCCCGGCGCTCGGCGCAGAACGCGCTCTATCATATGACCCAGGTGCTGGTGCGCCTGATGGCGCCGGTGCTTTCGTTCACTGCAAATGAAGTTTGGGAAATCCTGAATGGTCGCGACAGCAGCGTGTTCGAGCAGACCTGGTATCAGCATCCGCTGCCGGCCGATGCGCAGGAACTGCGCACACGCTGGCAGAAATTGCGCGGCTTGCGCGGCGACGTATTGAAGCTGCTGGAAGAATTGCGCGTCGGCGGAAAAATCGGCTCGTCGCTCGCGGGCGAAGTGGACGTGTATGCGAGTGGCGACAACCATGCCATGCTCAGTTCGTTTGCCGACGACTTGCGTTTCGTGTTCATCACGTCGCGCGCGACGGTGCACGAGGGCAGCGTGCCTGACGCACTTCCGGCCTCGTCGCTTGAAGGCGTGGGCATCAAGGTCAGCCCGAGCGCGCAGCGCAAATGCGAGCGCTGCTGGCATTATCGCGGCGATATCGGCGCCGACCCGGCGCATGCCGACATTTGCGGGCGTTGCGCCGCCAACCTTTTCGGCAGCGGAGAGCCGCGCGTCTACGCATGATCCGGTGGCTGATTCTCGCGGCCGCGGTGGTCATCCTCGACCAGTTGTCGAAATTCGCGATTACCCGCGCGATCGCCTACGGCAGCGGAATCGAAATCGCGCCGTTTTTCAACCTCGTGCTGGTTCACAACAAGGGCGCCGCGTTCAGCTTCCTTTCCGGCGCGTCGGGGTGGCAGCGTGAATTCTTTATCGCCATCGCAGTCGTTGCCATAGCATGGGTCGTGCATCTCTTGCGCAAACATCCGCGGCAGACGCTGTTTTGCCTGGCCCTGAGCCTGATACTCGGCGGCGCGATCGGTAACCTGATCGACCGCGTGTGGCTGGGCGCGGTCGTCGATTTTCTGGATTTTCACGCCGCCGGCCGTCACTTTCCCGCTTTCAACGTGGCGGATTCGGCGATCACGTGCGGCGCGGCGGCCCTCGTGTGGGAGAGCTTGCGCGGCGGGGAACCGCATAAATCCTGAAATGCCCGCGGGTCCCCGGCTGCGCGCGCAGGCGCGGGCGGCGTTATAATCCGTTCCCTTCAATTCTTGCCCGAACCGCCATGCAAGTCCTGCTTGCCAAACCCCGCGGCTTTTGCGCCGGCGTCGACCGCGCAATCGAGATCGTCGAACGCGCGCTGGAAATTCACGGCGCGCCGATTTACGTGCGCCACGAGGTCGTGCACAACAAATTCGTCGTGGACGATCTGCGCGCGAAGGGCGCGGTATTCGTAGAGCATCTGTCCGAAGTGCCCGCGGGCAGCACCGTGATATTCAGCGCGCATGGAGTTTCGCAGGACGTGCGGCGCGAGGCCGAAGGCCGCCAGCTCAAGGTGTTCGATGCGACCTGTCCGCTGGTGACGAAGGTGCACGTCGAAGTCGCCAAGATGCGCGAACTCGGGCGCGAAATAGTCATGATCGGACATCACGGACATCCCGAGGTCGAGGGCACGATGGGGCAGGCGCAGGGGGGCATGTACCTGGTCGAGACGCCCGCCGACGTTGCCACGCTCGAGGTCGCGGATCCGGCCAACCTCGCGTTCGTGACGCAAACGACGTTGTCGGTCGACGACGCGAGCCAGATCATCGCGGCGCTCAAGCAACGCTTTCCGCATATCGTCGGCCCGAAAAAAGACGACATCTGTTATGCGACGCAGAATCGGCAGGACGCGATCAAGACGCTGGCCCGGCAATGCGACGTGGTGATCGTGGTCGGTTCGCCCAACAGTTCGAACTCGAACCGTCTGCGCGAAGTTGCCGCCAATCAGAAGGTCGCGGCCTACATGGTCGACAACGCTCGCGAGCTGAAACCGGAGTGGGTCGCGGGCGCAGCCCGCGTCGGCGTCACCGCGGGTGCGTCGGCGCCTGAAGTCCTGGTGCAGGAAGTGGTCGCGCGCTTGAAGGCGTTCGGTGCAAGCGGGGTTTCCGAAGTCGCGGGAATCACCGAGCGCGTGACTTTCCCATTGCCGAAAAACCTCGCGGTCGACGCGTCCTGACCTGAGATCGCGGTACGCCATCCGTCCGGATCGATCCGTAATAACACGAGTACAAAAAAATCCCCGCCGTGCGGCGGGGATTTAAGCGTGCTGTTGCTGCTTACTGCTCGGGCTCCATGTACCAGTAGATCTTGGTCGGCGCGCCGAGCGTGCCCGTATTCTGGAACTTGCACGAAGGTCCGATACAGACCACTTGGGTAGCGGTCCTGCCTCCCGAGGTCTCCAATACCAGCGATTGAGAGCTCGACACGTATCCGCGCCCCTTGAAGTCCGTAAAGTAGCGCGAAGGCGGCAGCGACGTCCCGTTGAGCTGTATCAGATCGCCGGTCAGCGAGTCGATCTCGTTCAACCGTCCTTCACCCGGGGGCGTGCACGCGTTGAGCTGCGCGGTCGGCGCATAGGTGCCGAAGGTCAGGCGGCTGACCGTCAATTGGAACTTGAATACGGACGGCGCGTTGATCACTTTTTCGCCCAGGTCCAGAGCGCGGTACCAGCCTTGCTGGCCCACGAGGGCAGACGCGGGGACACCGCTCACCTGACTGTTGGGAATACTGATCAATGTACCAATGGTGATCGGGGTGGGAAGTGCGGATGGCCCGCCCGAGCTCGGTGTGCCGCCCCCGGAGTTCAGGCTCGGGTCGTCCATCAGCATGAACATCAGGTCGTCGGTGGTTGCCGGAACGGTGGCGGAGGTAAGCAACGGGTGCTCCTTGTCGCCGGAGCCGATGTAGACCGCATGGAAATCGAAACCGGTCGCGTTCTGCGGCGCCACTGCGGGCGGGAAGAAGAATTTGCGTTTCGGTTCCGCGAGCGGGTTGGCGGACAGGCTCGCGAGCTGTTCGCCCCGCCAGTTGGCGGGCACCGGATCGTCGATGTCAAACCGCCATACGTTGCCGCCCAGGTCGCCGACTACGAGCCGGTCGAGATAATTCCCGCCGTCGAAGTCGGCGTTGATTGCGGTTATCTGCGACGGTATCGCGTAGGTGGTGATGGCGCCGGCACCCCGGTAAGAGCCGCCACCGGCGGCTCCAGCCCCCCAGGATTGGATCACCGTCGCGTCGTCGCCATTGATGACATACACCGCGCGGCCCATCGTGCGCGAACTCGGCGGCACGCTGTCTTCTCCCGGATCGTAGCCGCCGCCGAAGATCACTGCGGGCGGATTGTTGGAGGCGCCGTAGAGAAACCTGATTTTGCCCACCGACGGGGTCGACCAGGTCTGGCCCAATTCGCTGAAGACCGAGGCGCCGGCCGAAGTGCAGTGGCTGCTGTTGCGGCAGATCTTGCCCGCGCCGGTTTCGTTGGAAATTTTCCATTTGAATACGGGGGCATCCTTGTTCGTGACATCGAGCGCGTAATAAGACTTGCCGCCTCGGCGCAGGCCGAAATAGAGCCATACGCGGTCGCCATCGCTGCTGACGATGTTGCCGTCCCCGTTTACGTCGTCGTAAAACAGCACGGGATCGCCGTCGGCGGCGTAAATCTCCGGACCGTTTACATTTGCTACCATCGCCTGGATTTTCGGCAGCGCTTCTTCGACCAGGAACGACCATTTTTCCTGACCGGTATGCGTATTGACTGCGGTGAGCATGCCGTTGGTCTGCAGATAGTACATGTACTGGCCGTTGATCGGATCGGCGCTGTTGTACGTGACCACCGCGGGTTTCGAATGTTCGACCCCGGTATGCGGCCACGTGGACCACGTCGTGCAAGCTGTGCCGCTGCCGCTCGTGCTACCGTCAGTGCAGTTGCTGTCGCCCAGGTTGCCGCCGCGTATGTAGCTGATCAGCGT
>CAZEAX010000479.1:0-3851 GCA_964510405.1 uncultured Streptomyces sp.
TGGATAAAATTCCGCGATAAATTGGCGGTATCATAAAAAGCCAAGAACCTCAAACGCCCTCCGGCAAAGCCGATTTTTCCAGCAATGTCCGGCGTAATGAGCTCGAACGTCGCCTGGTGACCTTTGTCGTTTGAATAAACGCGCTCGTTAAAGCCACGAACATTGTTCGCACCACCCACGCCGAATTGCTCGCCTGCCACCAGCGCATTGCCGGTGGTCTGCGCGTTCGCCGCGAAACGGAATGTCCAATCTTCGGGCAGTAATCGTTGGTAATTTACGCCGGCGCGCCAGATAACGTATTCCGCCGATGCGCCACCGCCTGCGCCGCGCGAAGCCCGGAAGTCGCTTTGAGCCGCGTCATTTCCACCCTCGAACGGATTATATGAAAGACTCGTATAGAAATTAAACGCGTTCTGGTCACTTCGCAGTTCGCCTGAATATGCGATGCTGACCGGATGCAACGTAATGTCCGGCACCAAGGGCACCCCGCTCGTTGTCAGTACGCGGCTCTGGAATGCCTTGTAGTCGAGCCCGAAGGTGAGCTTGTGTTCGTAATCCTCGATCCTGTTAAGGTTCATGTTGTAGCGCCCGAGGAGGATCAAGCCGGCACCGCTAACGTTAAAAAGTTGCTGCACGACGCCGGAATCGACGTCCGAATAACCCAAAATAAAGTCGATCGAATCGCCGCGCCCGTACAGCGGTATGTGATAACCCGCACCCAACACGGTGACCTGATTGACATGTTCCGGGTTCGTAATGTACTGGAATGTGAACTGGTGATCGCGATCCCATAAATTCGAGTGCTGAAAACCGAGTCCAAGGCGCAGGAATCCGGTCTGACTGGTTCCGGTGTTGTCAAGGCTTAAGCTGTATTTGCGCGGATTGTCGTCGACCACTTTGATCGTCGCGTCAACTTCGCCGTCTTTACTTCCCGCTTTCAATGACACCTGGGATTGCTTGACCGAGCTTTCGTTTGCGACTCTCAGACTGCGCGCCATCGCGAGTGAATTCGGCGTTTCACCCTCTTTCAGCGAAGGCACACTGCGACGAATATTTGCTTCGCTGAAGTACTCGTTGCCCTGCACATCGATTTTGCCAACCCGAGTTTCGGTAACTTCGAAACGTACCTCGCCGCGCTCCAATTCCTGCTCGGGTAATGTGACCTGCACCACACCCCACCCCAGTTTCTGGTACGCAACCTGCAAGGCCTCCAATGCACGTTGCACATCCGAAAAATCTTTTTGCTTGCCAGTATAAGGAGCCAGCACCTTGCCAATCGCGGCGGCGTTAAGCAAGGTGTTGCCTTCGACAAGATAGCGGTCAATGTCAAATTTGAGCGCGGCAGGCGCAGCAACTGATGGTTCGGCCGAGGCTGCGGGCTCCGCCTGAACAGCCACCGTGGGCGACTGCACGACAACCGGGGACGGCTTCACACCCGATTCTTCGCTTGCTTCAGCGACGCGCGACGTTTGTTCCTGCGCGGCCGCTTGCTGTCGATCCTGCAATGTTCTTACCGGCGCGCGTTCCACTGTGGGCTTCGCAGGTTCACGCGGCTCTGGCGCCACTGCAATTGCGCCTGCCAACGGCCGGACTTCAACGTCAGGCGCAACGGATTTTTCCGCCGCTGGTGGTGGCGTTGGTGGGATTGAAGACGGCAGCTTTGCTGCGACTTGTTCCTTGGGAGCTTCGATCACCGGTTGTGCCGCCGGCACCGGCGGCGACTCGGGTTGTGCTGCGGCGACAATTGCGGGGACGGGAACCGTCGGCTTGGCGGGCTCAACGACGGCGACAGGTGGCGCTGGCGCTGGAACCAGCGGCTCGGATTTGACAGGCGCAACCGCTGCAACCTCCAGCGCCGGTTGCGCTGCGCCCGGTGACTCTGCTGGCACTGGTGCCGACTTCGGCTTTGATGCAGTTTGTTCCTTCGGCATCTCAATCACGGGTTGCGGCGTCGACATCGCGGGTTTGACTGGCTCAACCGCGACGGCCGGTGCCGGAACTGGTGTAACCGGCTCCGGCATAACCGGCCCCGGCATAACCGGCGCCACCGCGATGATGTTGGGTGCAGGCTTTTCAACCTTTCGTTGCACGACAGTCGGCGGCGGTGCCTGCGGCACGTCCGGTTTCGCAGCAACCGGTTCCTTGGGCGATTCGATGAGCGGCGGCTGCACCTGCTCACGCATGGGCGGCGCCGCAATTGACGGCGACGTCACTGCTGCGGCAGGTCTAACGGGTTCAATACTCTCTCTGCGAGGTGCGGGAACCGGTGCCACCGGCTCCGGTACGACTGGTACCGCCGCGATTACTTCCTGCGCTGGTTTTTCTTTCGGTGGTGGCGCAACAGTCGGCGACGTCGCCTGCTCCACCTTTTCCGCAACTTGCACTTTCGGGGCTTCGATTACCGGTTGCGGCGCCGGTGCTGCAGGCTTGATTGGTTCGACGCTTGCAACAGGCGGTACGGGAGTTGGCGCTACCGGTCCCGAAGCAACGGAGGCCGCCGCAATGACATCCGGCGCTGTTTTTTCAGCCGGTCGTGGTGCTGCGGTCGGTGGCATCGCTGGCTCCGGTTTGGCTGGAGCTGCCGCAATCAGATCCGGAACAGTTTTTTCGACAGACCGTTCCGCCAATATCGCTGGCACGGCGGGCTCCGGCTTCCCCGCGATCACTTCCTTGGGCAACTCGACGATGGGTTGCGGTTGCGGCGCCATCGGCGGTTCGAGCCGTGGAGCCTCTGCAATTAACGGCGCGTCCGTTGCCGATTGCACCGGCTCAACAACCTTCGCACTTGGCGCGGCAACCGATTCCGCCGGCTTTACCGGCGACGCCACAATCACGGCCGGTGCGGGCGCTTCAATCGGACTTTGGGCCGCAACGGGCGGCGGGGTATTCTGCGGCTTCGCTGCGATCTGCTCCTGCGGTATCTCGATCACTGGTTGTAGCTTCGGCGCTGGAGGCGATTCCGGTTGCGACGTCGTTACTGTTGCCGGAGCCGGCGACACGGGTTTGCTCGGCGCTACTGCTGGGATGGTGGGTGCAACCGGCGCTGCGACGACGGGAGGCGTTTGAACTCCGGGCGCCGGTTGAGCAGTCGGCACAACCGGCACCTCGGGAATGGGTTTCGCCGCAACTACGACGGGCGTACTTGCGATCGGCGTTGGCGGAGTAAGAGCGGCGGCTGTCGGCTTTTCAACCTGGGCAGGAATAGCCGGCGTCACGATGAGTCCCGGCTGCGGCGGCGCCTGCGCGAGCGATTGAACCGTAACGTCGGCGGGGGTGTCGCGCGGCGCAAGCGAACTCGCAATTTCGGACTGCACTTGCGGTATCGGCCTTGCCGGAGCCGGCCGATCTTGCAGCGGTTTCAACGGGGCGCGCGCAATACGCGACGACGCTTCAGCGGGCGGCGGCGGTTCCGCTGCGGCCTGAGTGGCATCGCTCAATGGCCTTATGGCAACCTCGCCGGGCGCAACCGGAACCGGCGGAGCGCCCTTGTCGAGCACTACCATTGGCAAACAGTCTTTGCTGATTGGCGTAACCGTCTGCACCAGCTTAAGCGTAACGGTACCAGCGTCCGGTTCCGCTTTCGGCAAAGTCACCTGCACCGAACAATAGCCCAAATCTAGGTACGCTTGCTGCAGCGCCTGCTGCGCTTTCTGCACATCGGCCGCAGTTTTTTGCCTGCCGATGAACGGCGCCACAATCCGTGAGAAATCTTCCGACTTCAACAGCGGCGCACCTTCCACGGCGTAACCGCTGACGTCAAAACGAGCCGCTGGCTGTTGTGCTTGCACGCACACCGCCATCGTAAGGACGAGCCAACCCGCGGCCAGCCCCGCCGTCCTGAAAAATTTACA
>CAZEAX010000480.1:0-3843 GCA_964510405.1 uncultured Streptomyces sp.
CAATCTTGTCACCGCAGGCGCGGCGAATGCCGCCGGGATGCCCGCTGTCAGCGCAAATGCCACAGCAAGCAGGACGAACGGTGGGCGTGAAATCATGTGAACTCCTTCAAATTGCAGATGCGGGACCAGTCACCATAGCGCCACATTGTGAATTTCTAATTACAGCGGCCGGCGAGACGCGGCGAAAATTTTCGCGTTGCCGCGCAACCGGCCGAAGCAATAAGCCGGAATAGTACGCGCCACATTTAATTATTTTTCCTGGATATTCATGCAATCGCCATGCAACATTTGCCGGTTATCGTGGCATCCGGCGTAAACGCGCCGCCCAACTTTCCGGAGCAACCGACATGAAACCACTCGTCGTAATCACTCACCGTGTACATGCCGACGCCGTGGAACTGCTGCTGACCGTCTGCGATGTAGCGCTGGTCGATATGCGCAGCGCCTACGCGCGGCAGGAATTGAAAGACCTTGCCCGCAACGCCAGCGGCCTGCTCGCTGCAACCCCCGAGCGCATCGACGCATCGCTGCTCGCAGCCTGTCATCGCCTGCGCGTGCTCGCTTGCACGTTTCGAATACCGGAGCACATCGACATTGCCGCGTGCACGCGCCGGGGAATCTGGGTCACCAACGTCATGTCGCGCTGGCTCGGCAAGGAAGCCGAAATCGAAGCCGCACGCAACATCCTCGATGTAATCAGCGGCGACACGCCGCGCGGCGCATTAAACGAAGTCTTGTCAAACGCCGCCTGAGCGGGCGGGCGCGGGCTTTGTTTTCCTCATTGCGGCGTAGCATTGCGCGCGGCCGGTGAAATCATCACGAGAAACGGTATGCCGCCGTTACCGATATTCAGCGACCCCGTCGCCATCACCACCTGTTTTTCGAGTTTCACGACGGCCGAATCGAGTTCGTACGAAAGCGGCGCGGCGCGCCCGCCATACTGGTCGAGCGAACCGATGAATGCATCGACGATGTCGCGCACGGGCTGGAAAAACAGGTCGGCGGCGGCATCAAAGTGATAACTTTGATTGCCGCCGGTTTCCGCGTCCATCATGGCGGCGTGGTAAGTCGTGGTCATGGCACCCTCCTCATCGAAGGTTGCTATTCCACGGGATTAATGTTGCGGCTTGATTGCAACGGGCCGGGAGCGGCCCCGCCTTACATACAACCGCCCCTCAATTACTAAGAGCGCTTAGCCTCGCCGGCGGCCGGTCCGCGCGTTATCACGGGCGCGTGTACGAGTGCAATGCTGAGCCAGACCGCGACGCTGAAGTACAGCGACATCCACGCCACCTCGTTCTTCCACACGTCCCAGCTGCGGGAAACGCCCCTGCGTGATGCTCATGTAATGGCGTCCGCTTGCCTCGTCGGCGAGCCAGCGCGACCAGTACATCGGCACGTCAATCAGGAACATGAACACCACGTAGGCGATGCCCGCGGCGCACCAGGCGGCGAGCAACGGACGCAACGGCGCGCTGCAGCGCGGCCAGATCCAGAGCAGGCTCATGACCAGCAGCCCGGCGCTCAAGGCCCAGATCGATTCTTCGGCGACATGGCCGAGATTCGAAGTGGTCAGCACCGAGTACCACGAGCACATTTCGGCGACTGCAATGAGCGGCACCACGACCTTCGCGGTGACCCTGCCGACGCCGCTGCCGGTCGCGCGCGAGATATCCCGCAGCAGCAGCGCCCACTGGGCGGCAAAGCACAGCTCAGCGAACGTCGCGACGGAGCGGCCCACGATGACGCTGCACAGCCAGGAGTCGAACAGGCATACGCGCGGCACGTCGAAGACCGGCATCACGGAGCGAAACGCGCACCCGAAGACATAACCGGCGGACAGCAGGAGTTGCAGGTGGCGCGATGCGTAGTCTTCGGCGGACAAGACGGCCCGGCGGCGTCTGAGGTGCGCCGCCGACAGCGACCAGGCGAAGATATTGAGCCCGCTCACGGCGCACAGGAATATCCACCACAAAAAAACGTCGGCTGACATGATCCTGCAATACTGCCATGGCATGCGCCAGTCACCAACTTTTGTGACAGTGGCGCCGCAAGCAAGCCGCCCGGACGAGCGGTCTATCGTCGCAAAACTGTAACGCGCGATTGTTAACGTTGCGCATCGCGTCGCCGACTGCTGCCCATTGCGGATTCTTTACGTATCGGATGTGTACTTTCCCCGGGTCAACGGGGTATCTACTTCGATCCGCACCTTCCGCCGCGAATTGCAGGCGCTGGGCCACGAAGTCACCCTCGTCGCGCCCGCTTACCCCCAATCCACGATCATCGACGAACCCGGCATCGTCCGCATTGCCGCGCGCGCGATACCGCTCGATCCCGAAGACCGTCTGATGCGCGCAAGCGCGTTGCGCCGGATTCCCGCGCACCTGGGCGCACGAACGTTCGATCTCGTGCATATCCAGACGCCATTTGCCGCGCACTACGCGGGGCTGCGCATCGCAGGTGAACTCGGCATTCCCTGCGTCGCGACGTACCACACGTTTTTCGAGGAGTATCTGCATCACTATGTGCCGTTCGTTCCGCGCGCGTTCACGCGCGCGATCGCCCGCGGGATTTCGCGGCGCCAGGGCAATCAGGTCGACGCGCTGGTAGTGCCGTCGCGCGCGATGTTGTCGACGCTGAGCGCTTACGGCGTGCGCTCGCCGATGACGGTCTTGCCGACCGGCATTCCGCTGGCCGAGCTCGCCGGCGGCAACGGCGACGCATTCCGCCGCCGGCACGGTATCCCGGCCCGCCGGCCGCTGCTCGTGCACGTTGGCCGCGCCGCATTCGAGAAGAACATCGATTTTCTGCTGCGCATGCTGATGCGCGTGCGCTTGCGGCACCCCGACGTGCTGCTCGTGATCGCCGGCGAAGGTCCGGCGCTGCCCGACCTGCAAAAGTCCGTGCGCCGTCTGCAGCTTGACGCGAACGTGCAATTCGTCGGCTATCTCGACCGCGCCGGCGCGCTGCTCGACTGTTTCAGCGCGGGCGACGTGTTCGTGTTCGCCTCCCGCACCGAAACGCAGGGGCTCGTGCTGCTCGAAGCGATGGCGCAAGGCGTGCCGGTCGTTGCAATCGGTGAAATGGGCACGCTGGATGTCCTCGAGAACGGCCGTGGCGCCGTGATCGCACCGCCCGACGAACAGGGGTTTGCCGACGCAGTGAGCCGGCTCCTCGACTCGCCATCGTTACGCAAGCAGCTTGCGGCGGCGGGCCGGCAACACGCACAACAGTGGGACGCGGTGCGGCTCGCACGGCGTCTCGCGGAGTTCTACTCGAACATAGTGGCGGCCGCCGCACAGTCCGCAGACTCAGACGCCCGCGCGACGTGTAACGTCGTTCAGCGCGCTAACGTCACGCATTTGTAAAGCATCTGTAAACAAAAGGCAGCATTTGACCGGCAACATAGTCCCCGGCACTCCGCCGGTCATGCATTTGCGGTTTTTCTGCAAAGGAGACTTAATGAAAGAATTTCTCGAGACACTCAGGGTCCAGCGGTGGGACGATCACCGCTACTACCATCACAGCAGGATCAACCAGACGTTGCATCTTGTCAGCGCGCTGAGTTTTCTGACCGCTTACGCGCTTATGTTCACCAACCCCGTCGCCGCCGCGCTCATCGGCTGGCTGGCAGCAATGGTCAGCCGCCAGATCGGGCACTTTTTTTTCGAACCCAAGGATTACGACGAAGTGAACCAGGCCACCCACGAGTACAAAGAGGCCATCAAGGTCGGCTATAACCTGAAGCGCAAGATCGTGCTGCTCGGCATCTGGGCGCTGTCGCCGGTCATTCTGTATTTCGATCCGACGCTGTTCGGCCTGCTGCCGCCGCTCGGCGAGGCG
>CAZEAX010000481.1:0-3841 GCA_964510405.1 uncultured Streptomyces sp.
ATTGAACGGCATTTCATCGCGATCGCCGGCGAAGAAATATTGGCGGAAGTACTCGCCCATCTCCTCCAGCAAAAAACGCAGGCGGCCGATGACCGGGAAATTGCGCAACACCGTGTGCTTTTTCTGCGTGACGTCCTGGATGAACCAGAACACCAGCACGCCGATCAGTACGAAGCCGACTACCGTACCCAACCCGTAAGAGATAACGCCCATGATCCCTGTCATATCCGCCTCCTATCGGGTAAAATCGAACGTGTTATGAATGCGGAATATAGTGCAAAAATGAAGGAATTGACATCCGTCGTCGAAAGCAATGTCAGCACCGCGCTGGCGGAGGACATCGGCAACGGCGACAGGACGGCGCAGCTCATACCCGCGGATGCCAAAGCCAGCGCGCGCGTCATTACGCGCAATGACGCGGTGATATGCGGCGCCCCGTGGTTCGACGCGTGCTTTCGCAAGCTCGATGCCGCCGTCGCCATCGACTGGAAGGTCAAAGACGGAGCGCAGGCCAGCGCCGGACAGACGCTGGTGCACGTGCACGGAACGGCGCGCGCCCTGCTCACCGGCGAGCGCACGGCACTCAATTTTTTGCAACTGCTTTCAGCCGTCGCGACCATCACGCGGCGCTACGTCGATGCCGCGGCCGGCACCCGCGCCAAAATCGTCGATACGCGCAAGGCGCTGCCCGGTTTGCGGCTCGCCCAGAAATACGCGGTGCGCACGGGCGGCGGCACCAATAACCGCATCGGCCTCTACGACGGCATCCTGATCAAGGAGAATCACATCGCGGCGGCAGGCGGCATCGAAGCAGCTCTGCGCGAAGCCGCGCGCATTGCCCCGCCCGGCGTCTGGACTCAGATCGAGGTGGAAAACTTCGATCAGCTAAATGCCGCGCTCGCGGCCGGCGCGAAAATGATCCTGCTCGACAACATGAACACGGATCAAATGGCGGCAGCAGTCAAGTTGACGGCGGGACGCGCCGAGCTCGAGGCATCCGGCGGCGTCACGCTGGATACAGTGCGTGCAATTGCGCAGACCGGCGTCGACCGCATTTCGATCGGCGGACTGACCAAAGATGTTAAAGCGATCGACCTGTCGATGCGGTTCGATGCCTAATTGCAACTGCGTTCGATAAACCGCTTGACCGCGTCGGCATCCGCATCGATCACGGTAAAGCGCTGAGGCAGGTGCTCGAGATTCTCCAGTCCCGCCGGCGCGGCGGGTGCGCTGCCGAGCGCCTCGGTGATGGTCTCGGCGAATTTCACCGGTAGCGCGGTTTCGAGACAAATCAACGGCACCTCTTCTTCACGGTGCTCGAGCCCGACCTTCACGCCGTCCGCCGTATGCGTGTCGATGATCTGGCCGCATTCGCGGGCAACCCGGCGGATGGTCGCAATGCGATCGGCATGCGTGCTGCGCCCCGACACGAACCCGAACTGCGCGACGCGCGCGAAATGCTGCGTTCCGGCGAGATCGAAAGCGCCGTCGCGCTCAACCTGCTGCCACAGGCGCTTTACTTCCTTGCCGTCGCGGCCGATGAGGTCGTATATGAAACGCTCGAAATTGGAAGCCTTCGAGATGTCCATCGACGGACTGCTCGTCTGGTGCACCTCCCCACCCGGCCGCACGCGATAGCTGCCGGTGCGGAAGAACTCGTCGAGCACGTCGTTTTCGTTCGTCGCCACGATCAGCTTGCGGATGGGCAGCCCCATGCAGCGCGCGATGTGGCCGGCGCATACGTTGCCGAAATTGCCCGACGGCACCGCAAACGACACCTGCTGATCGTCGGCGGTCGTCGCCGCGAAATAGCCTTTGAAGTAGTAGACGACCTGTGCAACGACGCGCGCCCAGTTGATCGAGTTGACGGTGCCGACCCTGTAGCGCGCCTTGAAATCCAGATCGTTGCTGATCGCCTTGACGATGTCCTGGCAGTCGTCGAACACGCCGCGGATCGCGATGTTGAAGATATTGGGATCCTGCAGCGAGAACATCTGCGCAGTCTGGAACGGGCTCATCTTCTGGTGCGGCGACAGCATGAACACGCGGATGCCGCGCTTGCCGCGCATCGCATATTCAGCGGCGGAACCGGTGTCGCCCGAGGTGGCGCCGACGATATTCAGCTCCGCACCGGTTTTGGCGAGCGCGTGCTCGAACAGGTTGCCGAGCAACTGCATCGCGACGTCCTTGAACGCGAGAGTCGGACCGTTCGAAAGTCCGAGAATATGCACGCCCTTGCTTATTTCGCGCAGCGGCGTGATCTCGTCGGAGCGAAATATCTTCGCGGTATACGTCTGCTCGACGACGCTTTGCAGCTCATGGAACGGGATATCATCGGCATAGAGGCGAAGGATTTCCAGCGCAAGATCGCGATAGCTCAGCTTGCGCAGCTGACCCAGCTGGCCCGCTCGTATCTGCGGATAACGCTCGGGCACGGCGAGCCCGCCGTCCTCCATCAGGCCGCCGAGCAGAATGTCGGAAAAACCGGCCGGAGCGCCGCCGCCGCGCGTGCTTACGTAGCGCATCGCGGCCGGATTTTAGTGCGCACCCAGCTGTTCCATGCGAATGCGCGTGATTTTGCCGACGACCACCGGCAGCTTTTCTATCCTGGCCATCGCCGCGTTGACGTTCTTCTCGATCGCAAGGTGCGTCAGCATGATGATGTCGACCTGCTCTTCGCCGGCGGACGGCTCCTTCTGCACCATCGCATCGATCGAGATGCCGCCGTCGGCGAGCACGCGCGTGATGTCCGCCAGCACGCCCGGCTTGTCATGCACGCGCAGGCGCAGGTAGTACGACGTCTCGACTTCGCTGATCGGCAATATCGGCACGTTCGACAACTGGTCCGGCTGGAAAGCGAGGTGCGGCACGCGATGTTCGGGATCCGCCGTGTGCATGCGCGTCACGTCGACGAGATCGGCGATCACCGACGACGCCGTGGGATATGCGCCGGCGCCGGCGCCGTAATACATCGTCGGCCCGACCGCGTCGCCGTTGACGAGGATGGCGTTCATCACGCCCTCCACGTTGGCGATCAAACGCCGCGTCGGGATCAAAGTCGGATGCACCCTGAGTTCGATACCCTTGGGCGTGCGCTTGGTGATGCCGAGCAGCTTGATGCGGTAGCCCAGTTCTTCCGCGTAGCGGATATCGGCCGCGGTCAGCTTGGTGATGCCTTCGGTATACGCGTCTTTGAAACGCATGGGGATGCCGAACGATATCGCTGCGATGATCGAGAGCTTGTGTGCGGCGTCGATGCCTTCAATATCGAAAGTCGGGTCCGCTTCGGCGTAACCGAGCCGCTGCGCCTCTTTCAGGACGGCGTCGAAACTCGAACCCTTCGCGCGCATTTCGGACAGGATAAAATTGCTGGTGCCGTTGATGATGCCGGCTATCCACTCGATGCGATTTGCCGTCAGGCCTTCGCGCAACGCCTTGATGATAGGTATGCCGCCGGCCACCGCCGCCTCGAACGCGACCATCACGCCGCGCTCCTGCGCTGCGGCGAAAATCTCATTCCCATGTGCGGCCAACAGCGCCTTGTTCGCGGTGACCACGTGCTTGCCGTTTTCAATCGCTTTCAGAATCAGCTGGTGCGCGATCGTGGTGCCGCCGATCAATTCGACCACTATGTCGATATCGGGATTATTGACGACTCTCGGCCTCGGCTCGATGGTGAAAGGCATGCCCCTCGTTATGACCCGGTCGCTAGGATTCCGGACAAACAATCTCTTTTTGCTTATCACCTGTTTAATTGAATCGTAATCTCCGCTGGCCAATGTCGCGGATTCCGGTCCGGTCATCTCTTCCATGACGAAAGGGATAGTGTGGCCCACGTCGT
>CAZEAX010000482.1:0-3838 GCA_964510405.1 uncultured Streptomyces sp.
GACATCGTGAAAGGGATTGAAGCAGACCTTGGCGCACTTCAGCGCCGCATCGTTCGCCGGTTGCAACAGCGCATCATCGCCAAAGGCCGCCACGATGCGCTGGCGCAGATATTCCGCGAGGTTGTGGGTCCACGCCTGGATACGCGCCCGCCCGACTTCATCCCACAGGGCGCAGACATCGCCCAGCGCCCGCCAGTCGGCCGACTCCGGAAAACCGTACTTGCTCAGCGCGGCGCCGATATCGAAATCCGCGGGGCGGCTGCCATCGTGCGGGATATCGGTGGCGCTGCTGCGGATGATGTGGAAACGCGGCAGCGGCGTGGGATTCGCCGCATGCTGCCGGTTACGGATATAAAGAATGCCGGTGCCGCCCGGCCCGCACTGCCATTTGTGGCCCGAGATCGCCCAGAAATCGATTCCGCTTTGATCCAGACGCGGGTCGATCATGCCGCCGTAATGCGCGCCATCCGCCACCGTAATCGCCCCGGCCTCCTGCGCCAGCGCCGCGATACGCCGCTCGGGCAGCCGCTGCCCGTTGGGCCACATCGGACTGGAAAAAAAGATTGCGCGGGTGACGCCGGGCCGGATGCGCTTCTTCACTGCGGCGACGACTTCGTCGGCCGTCGCGGTGCGCTGCACCGGCACGCCCCATTGCACGATCGTGACGCCGAAGCGCGCCGCCAGCCGCAGCACCGGCGCCATGCCGGCGGGATGTTCCATCGGCGATACCAGGATTTCATCGCCGCGCTGCCACTCGATGCCCATCAGGATCTGCGAGAGCGCATCGGCGGTGTTGCGCGAGATCGCGATTTCATCGACGCTGGCGCCGTAGCCCCTGGCGATACGCGCGCGCGTATCCGCGGTCGGTTCCAGATGCACGGGATACGGGTCGCGCGCAGTCTCGTCGAGTCCCTCCTGGTAGCGCTTGCGCACGCCGGCGGGCTGCGAACCCTTTTGCCCGGCCATCAGGTAGACGACGTCGGGATCGAGGGAAAACTGCTGCGCGAAGGCCCGGAAAAACGGCGCTTCGCGTGCGAAGAATGCAGCCTGATCGGCACTCATAGTCCCGGCACCCAGATCGCCATCGGCGATGCCATCGGGCGGGTTTTCAATCGCCCTGGCGGATACAGGATTTTTAAACATCATTTTTCACGAATCACGAATGTATAGCCTGCTCTGCCACTGGTCAATGGCGTTCGCAATTCACCGCGATGCGTTGCAGTTTGTCTGCGCCGATTCCCCGCCCCGTGTTCCGCAAATTCCGGGCGGCGCGCATGTCCGCATTTGGCGATCGGCCGCCGTTCATGGATGACCGCCGGCGGCCCCGCGTGGACTTGCAGCGCGCAAATTGCGAGCACGCGTTTGACGCGCGCGACTAGCTCACTGCACGCACGACCTCCAGCGCTCCAAGATCGGCAAGGATGGCTTTGACTTCGGCGCGGCCCGCGTCGGATAGCGGTGTCTGGGGCGGCAGGGGCGCGCCCACTTCGTAGCCCTGAAGCTCGAGACCGCCCTTGATGCACGCCGCCAGGTTGTATTTGGCGAAGACGCGGTTCATGCGCCAGAGACTGCGCTGCAATCGCATCGCGTCTACCCATTTACCCGCGCGACACAGGTCATACAACTGCACGCTCTGCCGCGGCACCACGCACGCCGGACCCGCCATCCAGCCCACGCCGCCGATCAGCATGACGCAAGCCGGGATATGTGCCGACGCGCTGAACACGCGCATGCGGTCGCCCACCGCGTTGATGACGCTGAGCAGGCGGCCGGTATCCGACGACGCATCCTTAAGGTAGCGGATATTGTCGATCTTCATGAGGCGCTCGATCGCCGTCAGCGTGAGGTCGCTGCGCTGAAACTGCGGATTCGTATACAGCACCACCGGCAACTCGCTTGTCTCCGCCACCGCCGTGAAATAGCTTACTACCCCATCTTCGCTCAGCGGAAAATAGGCTTCGAGTATCCCCAGAATGCCGTCGACGCCGAGCGCCGCGTAGATTTTGACCTGCTCGACCGCGTCGGCGATCGTGGTCGCCGCGACGCCGGCAACGACGGGCACCCGGTGGCGCGCCGCCTGCACCACCACCTCCACGATTCGATGGCGCTGCTCGCGGTCCAGGTAGGCAAATTCCCCGGTCGATCCAAGCGGCGTCAAGCCATGGACGCCTGCTTCAATCAGATCGTTGACGAGACGCATGAGTACCGCTTCCTTGACCCGGCCCCGCTCGTCGATCGGCGACACCAGATACGGAAAGACGCCGCGAAATTCCATATCACTGTCCCGCGTTGACATCGATAGTCCACATGACGGCATGCATACGATCCTCCTATCCGCCGATCGAGACCTGCACGAACTTCACGGCCCCGCTGTCCGGACAAGTTTGAGCACGATTGATGCTTGGTGCCTTGACGCACGTCAACGCGCGACTGGGCGCAAGGTTTCGCGCGTGAAGGAGAAATTGACGTCCGGCCCCAGGCCGGCGGCGTTCAGGGCTTCCGTCAGCCGGAATCGCTTTGACGACGTCTTGTGCGCCGCCGCAAGAAAATCCATTCAAGTTCCGATTGAACGCGAATATCCATCGCATCGCGTTTGATTTATCAGCGGAAGAAAAATCGCCGCCGGATACCGTTCGGCAACATGAAATTCGGGCCGGAAAATTTATGCTTAGTCCTTCTGCCATATAACAATTTCTGTCACAGAATGAGAGTATATTTATTCCACAAGCAAGGGCGGGGAGACCGGTTACGCAATCAGCATCACGTGAGGAGATCCATCATGTTTGCCGACATCATTCGCAGCGCGAACACTGAACACGAGATCTATTACCTGTTGACCTCTTACATCGAAACTGTGCGGCATTCAGACAAATCGCACAACCGCATTCCCGAACAGATCACGCGCCTGCCGTTGAACGGCATAGGCGACGTGAGAACCCGGTTCACGCTACTGATGCTCGAGTTGGACAAGGCATCCAAAAGTCTGGATGACAACTCCTGCGCGACCATAAAAGAAGGGATGCACGCGCTCGGCGTCGCCTTGAATCGCCTGAGCGCGCTCGAGCAGCACGGCAAGCCGCCGCATTAGCGGCGGCGGATCAGCGCCTCTTTGCCAGTTTGTCCAGCAGGGGCCGGATGCTGGCGAGCGTTTCGATCTCCAGCAACATTCGCGCCGTCTCCTTCGCTTCCTCCATCCCGACAACTTCGGCGGCGTTGCGATGGTATTTCTCCACGACCTGCGCGGGCGGGATCGGCCGCTTCGCGTGGCCGGTCGGCAGTTCGATCGGCTGCACGATCGTTTTTCCTTTCGCCTCGACGATCAGCGCGCCCAGCGGTCCTTGTTTCGCCGACTCCGGGTCCTCGAGCGTCTTGAACTTGCCGAGATGCGCCGTGAGTTCGGGCCGTTTGAACGCCTTGTCGGAGAACGTGGCCTTGACCACTTCGCCGTCTAGAATCGCGCACGCGACCGGATATTCGTAGCCGAACTTGCCCGAGAACTCGCCCGCGGGACGCACGCGAAAGTACGGCTGCAGATGCGGCACGCGGATCTCCACGGAAGTCAGGTCCGCGAGCCGCAGACCGCTGTCTTGGCGAAATCTCAGCGCGGCGTCGATCGCGCCCTGCGCGATATAACCGCACGGATATTTTTTCACGCGCCACGTGTCCGCGATGTGCCATTTGCCGAGGCCCGACGTCGCCCTGTCCACATCGACGCCTTCCATCCGCCCCGCGGCAACGACGCTGTTGATATATCCGAGCGGGCTGTCGAGCGCATCCGGATTTGCTTCGAATCCGTTGGCGGCGAGTTCTTCGGCCACTTGTTCGAAAATGACGAGTT
>CAZEAX010000483.1:0-3826 GCA_964510405.1 uncultured Streptomyces sp.
GCTCGTATCGAGCACCAGCGGCCCGTGCGTCAGGAACGAGCTGCCCCCCGACTGGCCGCGGCGGATCAGCGCGCGCACGCGCGCCTCCAGCTCGGGCAGGTCGAACGGTTTGGTCAGGTAGTCGTCGGCGCCAAGATCCAGACCTTTGACGCGGTCGGACAGCGCGTCGCGCGCGGTCAGCACCAGTACCGGCACCGCCGCGCCGCGCCGGCGCAACCGCTTCAACACGTCGAAACCGTCGAGCTTGGGCAGCCCGAGATCGAGAATCACCAGATCGTAGGTCTGCGCGGCGAGTATGTGATCGGCTTCTTCGCCGTCGTGGGCGCAATCCACCGCAAACTCAGCCTGCCGCAAAGAGCGGGTGAGCCCGTCGGCGAGCACCGGGTCGTCCTCGACTATCAGGATGCGCATGCCCGACTAAGTATGTGAAAAATAAACATTTGTAGTTTCATAGTGTAGCGCACTCGCAAATCGCCCGCGGTATGGTAGATTTCGCTTACGCTGGCCGGGGACGCCACCCTGTAAGCTTGGAGTAAGAGACGATTGCTAACATTTGTTGGTCATGTTGCGGCAGGTCGGGATGTCGCAGCAAGCATGTTCCGGAAAGTCACAACATGATGTTGTCAGGTTTGCGAACTTTTGCTCTTGCTTTCCTCCTCGGGGGCTGGAGCGCTGTCGCTGCCGGAGCTGAACCGGCACCCAGCCTGGCCTCTTTAAACTCCGACCTGGCGCAGTTAACGCTGCGTCAGGCGGAGATTTTTTTCGTCGAGCGCAACCGCGAACTGCAGGCCGGGCAGCGGCTCGTCGAAGGCGCCGAAGCCGACCGCATCGCGGCGGCCCAGCGGCCCAATCCCAACCTGTCGTTCAACGCGAGCCCGGTCAATCCGCATTCGGGCATAGGCTCGGGCGACGTCCGCGACAAGCAGATCGGCAGCATCCTCTCCGTGCAGCAACTGTTCGAGCGCGGGAACAAGCGCGAACTGCGCATGGATGCGGCCGATCAGAATATCCGCGCGAGCCGCGGCGAGTATGCGGACATCCAGCGCCAGCAGAAAGTCGCGCTGTACTCCGCGTATTACGATCTCGTCGCCGCGCAGGAAAAGCAGCGCATTTCGACCGAGACCGCCGGGCTATTCCAGAAAACCATCGACGCCGTCGAGCGCCGGCTCCAGGCGGGCGACATCGCGCGCTCAGAAGTCGCCCGCATTCGCGTCGATGCGTTGCGCGCGCAAAACGACGCGCGCACCGCGCAGGCGGAGCGGCAGAAAGCGCAGACCGCGCTGGCTTACATGATGGGTGTCGAACGCGATGCCGCGCGCATCACCGCGACGGACGGATGGCCGGAGATCGGTGGAGTGCCGGACGCACTCGAATTCGATCAGGCGATCGCGGGGCGCGCCGATGTGCAGGCGGCGCAGGCGCGCGTCGCGGCGGCGGACAAGAATCGCGAGCTTGCGCGCGCATCGCGCACGCGCGACATCACCGGGTCTGCGCAGTTCAATCATTATCCGGGCGATTTCAGCAACAATACTTTCGGCGTCGGTGTCAGCATTCCGCTCTTCACCAATTATTATTTCGAAGGCGAAATCCGGCGCGCCGAAGTCGAACTGCAGTCCGCGCGCGACAATCTCGAGCGCGTGCGCGCCCTTGCGATGGGAGAGATTGCCAAAAGCCGCGCCGATCTCGACGCGGCGACCGAGCGGGTGCAGCGGTTCCGCGAGACGCTTACGCAGGAAGCGCAACGCGCCGCCGAAGGAGCCGAGTTTGCGTACAGCAAAGGCGCGATCGGCGTGCTCGATCTGCTCGACGCGCGGCGCCAGCTTTATGCGACCCGCCTCGAAGCTTCGAACACGCTGGCGGATTACGCGAAATCGCTGGCGGCGTGGCGGGCGGCGACTGCCGTCGCGGAAATCGAACCCAATACAGCCAAAAAATGACAGGATACGGAGGAGTCGCGTCCGCTTCGGGATTCGTCGGCGCGGTGCTCGCTTGTGTCAGCGTCCTCGCCCGGCGATATTGCGATCGACACGAAATCGATTTCCGCCGAGTTCGCGCGGAATCGAAATGCACTTGCCGATGCGCGTATTGGCTCCCTCATGGCGCCGCAATCGTGCACCGGACCCGGGCCGGATAACGACCTCAAGTTGCCACTTGCGCGCGGGCGGTCGCCAGCAAGGCTGACGCGGTTTTAATCGAAGCAAATCGCAACAGACCGCCGGGACTTCGTGCAGGAGATATGCAGTCGAAAGCCGGCCAACGGTTGGACACTGCTGTATGCCGCTATTTCTTCTTGTCGTAAAGGTCGCCTTGCTGGCCGTCCTGGATCCTCGTGCAATCCAGACCTTCGATGCATACGTTGGGGTATAAGAACCCGCCGGTGACTGCGAATATCAGCACTCGCCCCAGGCGTCCGAGCAAACCGCCCGGGCCGACCGGCACTACATATTGTTCGCGACCTTGTTCCATGTTATTCCTTGCTTGATGGGTTAGGCATTGCGCTCGTCTGCTTTGCCGGCCAAACATGATCAACCGGCAAACTTACGCCACGCTTACGGTCGGCGGTAATTTGAATCCACACATGTTGTCGTCATCGCAGCCGGAGCCTGTTGAACCGGATGCTTAGTAAGTCTGGCGTAAGTTGATTTGTCTATGCTTGCGCCCGGTCAAGCGGTTGAGTAGCCGCAGTGAACGTCGTGATGTCTGCCTTGATGTTGAATCCTCCTCGGAGTCGCGCTGGTTGCCGTGCCAAGACGGTTACGGGCCCGGACTTCCTTGCCGGCTGGCGGGGCGACCTGCCGGCCGGAATTTTTTTCGGTAATCAATGACGCAATCGACACGTTTCAGGTGCGCAACCCGCACGAATAGTGTAAGTTACGGGACCGCGCGTCGGGGGACCGCGCGTCGGATTGGCAACCATTGTCCGATTCAATCACTTAGACGCATATGAAAAGTCGCCGTCTTGTTTTCATTGCACTAGGCGCGACGCTCGCAGTTGCGGCCGCGGTATGGTTCTATATTCAGTACGGCGCTCCACGCGGCGATCCCAAACCGCAATCCGCAGCGCCGGCCCAACTCAATTCGCGCGAATTGCGCTTTGCCGCCGGCGCGCCGCAACTGAGTTTCATCAAGGTCGAAGCGGTGGAAGCATTGCCCGAGCCGCTGCTGGATCCGTTGAGCGCGCGCGTCGCCTACGATGAAAATCACACGGTGCGCGTGAGTTCGCCGATTGCGGGGCGCGTGACCCGCATCCTGGTGCAGCCGGGCGACCGCGTGACTGCGGGGCAGCCGTTGGTCCAGATTGATTCGCCGGAGTTTGCCGCCGCCGCCGCCGACGTCGCCAAATCCCGCGCGGATCTGCAGCTCAGGGAAAAGGCTTACGCGCGCTCGAAGGAGCTGTTTCAGGCGGAGGTCATTGCGCGCAAGGATTTCGAGGGTGCGGAAAGCGACTTGCGCCAGTCTGAAGCGGAACACAATCGCGCCCGGATGCGGTTGCGCAATCTTGACGCCGCGATGACCGATCAGGGCGGCAACGTTTACACGCTGCGCGCGCCGATCACCGGTATTGTGGCGGAGCGCAACGTCAATCCGGGTACTGAAGTCAGGCCCGACGCGCAGAGCCCCTTGTTCGTTATCACGGACCCCGTTCACTTGTGGGTGATTGTCGATTTGCCCGAGCGCAACCTCGGCGCCCTGCATGCGGGGCAGGGCGTATTTGTCGAGGTCGATGCGTATCCGAATCAGCAGTTTCCCGCGCGCGTGGCGGCGGTGGGCGAGGTGCTCGATCCGTCGACGCGCCGCGTGCAGGTGCGGTGCGTGCTTGAAAATC
>CAZEAX010000484.1:0-3823 GCA_964510405.1 uncultured Streptomyces sp.
CGTGGCCGCCGAAGATCAAGGAATTCGTCGTAGCGATGCGCTCGGACATCATGATCCCGCTGGCCGTATCGCCGGAGTTGAAACCCGCGAAGCTCGGGCCTTATTTTGAAATGCGCACTTACACGCTTGCAAGCGGCGCCGAACTGCCGAAACTGATCGCCCTGTGGGAAAAAGGCATTGCCGACCGCGTAAAGCTGAGCCCGTTGTGTGCAGCGTGGGTCTCCGAACTCGGCGCGCTCAACAAATTCGTGCACATCTGGCCGTACAAGTCGATCGAAGAGCGTAACGCGACGCGCGACAAGGCGAAAGCCGCCGGCGTATGGCCGCCGTCGCTGCTCGCCAAGAAGCACAACATGCCCGCCTACGCGATGACCGCCCAGGAAAACAAGATCCTGATGCCGTCGGCTTTTTCGCCGATCCAGTAAGACGCGAAGCGCCGTTCTCACCTTCCCCGGTTTTAGCATCCATCTCGCGCTTGCGAGATGCTCAACGCTTCCTTCTCCTGTGGAGGCAGAAGGATTGAGGATGAGGGCCATCGGAGGACCGGGGCGGGGATGGGTTTCGGTATGCGCACGTCACACCTGGTTACTGAACATGCAACCTCCCGGTAACAGATTCGCTTTAAGATAAAAAACGCTGCGAAATACGCGGCGACTTTTTCAGGAGAAAACATGCGCCATCTCATCAACGGGCTACTGCACCTGTTCGTACTGGCGTGGTTTGCAGGCAGTGCCTGCGCGCAGCCGTCGGCTACGCTTCACCTCGTCTTCGTCATCGACGGCCTGCGGCCCGACAGCATCAACGAAGCGGACACACCGACCCTCTACCGGCTGCGCAGGGAAGGCGTCACTTTCGAGAACACGCATTCGGTGTTTCCGACGGTCACGCGCGTCAACTCGACTTCGCTCGGCACGGGCAGCTATCCCGCGCGCCACGGCATCATGGGCAATTCGATTTACGTACCCGCGGTCGATCCAAAACGCGCTTTCACCAACGATAACCTGCAGCCGCTGCTCAAGCTCGATGAAGCGACGGGCAGCAATATGGTCACCGCGCCGGGCATTGCTGAAATTCTCGCGCAGCGCGGCAGCAGCATGGTCACCGTGAGTTCGGGCTCGACCGGCAGTGCGATTCTGCTCGCGCCGAAAGCGCCGCACGGCACCGGCACCGTCATCAACGGCGATTTTTTCCCGGGCACGCAGGTCGCCTATCCGCGCGCAATCAGCGACACAGTACTGCAGCGCTTCGGCGCCGCGCCGAAAAAAGGCGATGCGAAAACGTCTTTCAGCGCATCGGTCGACTGGTCGATGCAGGTGCTGCGCGAATACGTGCTCCCGGAACTCAAGCCCGCCGTGGTGTTCGCTTGGATGTCGGAACCCGATCATACCCAGCATGGACTCGGTCCCGGCGCGCCCGCAGCACTTGCCGCGATCCGCAACGACGACCGGCAACTCGCACTCGTGCTGCAGAAACTGGAAGCGCTCGGCCTGCGCGACAAAACGAACATCATGGTCGTGTCCGATCACGGCTTCGCGCAAACCGTGTTCAACGTGAACCTGGGCCGCGCGCTCACCGACACGGGGCTTTTGTCCGCCGCGGACTCGGACGAGATCGTCATCGCAACCAGCGGTCAGGCGGTCGCGCTGCATGTCAAAGATCGTTCGCGCATCCCTGCGGTCGTCGGATTTTTGCAGCAGCAGCCGTGGTGCGGCGTCGTGTTCACCGCCGCGAAAAAAGGCGGCCCGCCGCATGAAGGCAGCGTCGCCGGCACGTTCGCGCTCGAATACGCGCATCTCGGCGGACACGAGCGCAGTCCCGACATCGTATTCACGTTCCCATGGTCTTCGACGCCAAACCGCCACGGCGTGCGCGGGACCGAAACTTCAATGGTCAGCGGCAGCCGTGCCACGGGCGCTTACGAGGGCACCGGCGCGGGCCATGGCGGCATCGGCCCGTGGACCGTGCGCAACACGATGCTTGCGTGGGGACCGGCATTCAAGCGCGGTGCAACCGTGCGTACGCCGACGTCCAATGTCGATGTCACGCCGACGCTGCTTTACCTCCTCGGTCAACGCGACGCGACTGCGGGCATGGACGGCAGAGTCATCCTGGAAGCGCTGGCGAACGGGCCCGATGAAGAGCAAGTCGCGGCGGAAACGCGCGTGTGGCGCGTGCAGAACGGCAATTACTCGGCGGTATTGCAGACCAGCGAGACCGGCGGCAATCGTTATATCGACAAAGGCTGGCGCGAGCGCTAACTCGCAACCAACACGCCGGCCTGGCCGTCGGATGTCGACCTGACGAGGTTAATCGCCCGGCCTGAACTTCGTCTCGGGCTTAAGCCCCTTTTTCTGCTGCTTCGCGCTGATGCGGCCGTTCTCCAGATAATCACCGGTGGCCGCGCGCTTGGCGGCGGCATCCCATTGCGGCAGCCAGTCGCCGAGCGAATAGCCGTACCACGGCGACTGCGGGCGCAGCGCGGGCAGGCCCAAACGATCCCAGATTTTTTTCGCGCGCTCCATGTACTCCTGCGTCGGCAGCGCCAGCGGCGGCATGTCGCCTTTCATCGTCGCATCCATCAGCAGCGTGGAATCTTCCTCGTGCTCGCTTTCGCGCTTGGGGCCGTGGCCCTGGCCGCGATGCGGCAGCGTGCGCACGTCTTCGACCGGATTCATCCGGTACGCCATCGCCCACAACAGCGCGTCCGCATTGTCGGGATCGATGTCGTCGTTGACCGCGATGCAGATCTTGCCGCAGTCGCCCTTGAAAAAAGCGGCGCCTTCGAGCGCGCGCCAGATCTCCGTGCGCGGCGTGCCTTTCTCGATCGTGACGAGCGTGACGCGCAAGAGTCCCGTCAGCGGCTCGTGCAGCGACACGCGCTTGACGCCGCGGATGCCGAGCGTGCCGCGCAGATGCGCGAGAAACAACGGCTCGTAGGCGACGCGCTTGATCACGCTCGACTCGCTCGGCGCAACCTGGCTGATGTACGACGGGATCACCGGTTTCTTGCGGTGCGTGATCGCCGTCACGCGCATCGGCATGTTGTATTCCTCGAGCGCGACGTGGCCGTGCGATTCGCCGAACGGCGCCTCAGGCTCCACGTATTCGGTGTCGATGAACCCTTCGATCACGATCTCGGCTTCAGCCGGCACCAGCAGATCGACGGTCTTTGCCTTGACGACATTGATCGGCGCTCCGGCAAGCCCTCCCGCCACGTCGAACTCGTCGACGTCGATCGGCAGCTTCTGCGGCCCCATGAACGCGACGTAGGGCGGACAGCCGAGCACGATCGCGCACGGCATCGACTTGTCGCCGCGCTTCTGATGCTTCAGATAATGCTGGTAACCGCCGGCGCCGCCTACGCGCGTCGCCATGCGCACGACCAACCGGTCCGGCGCTTTCAACGCCGCGCGGTACGTGCCCATGTTCTGCACGCCCGTCTCGGGATCGCGCGTAATCACGTTGGTCGCGGTCAGGGTCGGCGCACTGTCGAAGCCCGGCGTGGAAACCGGGATCGGCAGCATATCGAGCCCATGCCCTTCGCCCCGTAGAGCAGCGCCCTCGATCACGACTTCGTGGCAGGCCGCGTTGGCGACCACTTTAGGCTTCACCGGATGCGCGAGCGCGTGGTCCCACTTCGCCTGGATCTGGTCGACCGGCACGCCCATGCCGATGCTGTAAATCGCGCGGTTGGCCGCGATCGCGCCGACCACCACCGGCATCGCGTATTTGCGGCCGTGCGCGTTCACGATGTTGGTGAACAGGAACGCCTTGCGGTCGGCCTCATTGATGCCGCCGACGAACTGCCAGCGCACGAGCGCGT
>CAZEAX010000485.1:0-3820 GCA_964510405.1 uncultured Streptomyces sp.
CGGAACGGATCAATCTCGAATTTAATTGTCTCGCCATTGGGCGTCGTCACGCTCTGATCCGCGAGGTCGATCGCGAGACGGTAGCCCTGCTGCGCGGCGGCCTCCTTGAACAACCGGTCGACGGTCTTGGCATCCAGCCTGATCAGCAACAATCCATTCTTGAAGCTGTTGTTGAAAAAAATATCCGCGAAGCTCGGCGCAATCACCGCCTGAAATCCGTACTGCAGCAACGCCCACGGCGCGTGCTCGCGCGACGAGCCGCAACCGAAATTTTCGCGCGCGAGCAGAATCTGCGCGCCTTGGTAACGCGGCTGGTTGAGCACGAAATCCGGGTTGAGCGGACGCTTCGAGTTGTCCATGCCCGGTTCGCCGTGGTCGAGATAACGCCATTCGTCGAAGAGGTTGGGCCCGTAGCCGGTGCGCTTGATCGATTTCAGGAACTGCTTCGGAATCACCGCATCCGTGTCGACGTTGGCGCGGTCGAGCGGCGCCACCAAACCTTCGCGCGAAATGAATTTATCCATGTTGCTTCCCCAAGTCCCGCACGTCGACGAAATGCCCCGCGACCGCCGCCGCGGCGGCCATCGCCGGGCTTACCAGGTGGGTGCGCCCGCCGGCGCCCTGCCGCCCTTCGAAATTGCGGTTGGACGTCGACGCGCAACGCTCGCCCGGCGACAACTGGTCTTCATTCATGCCGAGGCACATCGAGCAACCCGGCTCGCGCCATTCGAAGCCGGCCTCGATGAAAATCTTGTCCAGCCCTTCCTGCTCGGCCTGTCTTTTTACCAGTCCCGAACCCGGCACCACCATCGCAAGCTTGACGTTACCTGCCACCTTGCGTCCACGCGCCACCGCGGCGGCCGAACGCAAATCCTCGATGCGTGAGTTGGTGCAGGCGCCAATAAACACTTTGTCGATCTGGATATCCGTGATCGGCGTGTTCGGCTTCAACGCCATGTATTTGAGCGCGCGCTCGATCCATTCGCGCTTGACCGGATCGGTTTCCTTGGCCGGGTCCGGCACTTTGCCGCCGACCGTCGTCACCATCTCCGGCGAAGTGCCCCACGTGACCTGCGGTTGTATCGTCGCAGCATCCAACGTCACGACCTTGTCGAATTTCGCGCCCTCGTCGCTTTTGAGCGTGCGCCAATGCGCAACCGCCTTGTCCCACATGGCACCGGTAGGCGCTAGCGGCCGGCCTTTGACGTACTCGATCGTGGTCTCGTCGACGGCGACCATACCGGCGCGCGCGCCCGCTTCGATCGCCATGTTGCACAATGTCAGGCGCGCTTCGATCGATAGTGCGCGTATCGCGCTGCCCGCGAATTCGATCGAATAGCCGGTGCCGCCCGCGGTCCCGATCTTGCCGATAACGGCAAGTGCGATGTCCTTGGCGGTAACGCCGTCACCGAGAGTGCCCTCGACCAACACCTGCATTGCTTTGGTCTTTTTCTGCACCAGACACTGCGTCGCGAGCACGTGCTCCACTTCCGAGGTGCCAATGCCAAACGCGAGACAACCGAGCGCGCCATGCGTGCTCGTGTGCGAATCGCCGCACACCACGGTCATGCCCGGCAGCGTCGCGCCATTTTCAGGCCCGATCACGTGCACGATGCCCTGCCGTTCATGCAAAAACGGAAAATAGCTTAGCGCGCCCCACTCCCTGATGTTGGCATCGAGCGTCTCGACCTGCAGGCGCGACACCGGTTCGGTGATGCCCTTATCCCAGTTGCGGGTCGGCGTGTTGTGATCGGCGGTCGCCACGATTGAACTCACGCGCCATGGCTTGCGGTTGGCGACCTTCAGTCCTTCATAGGCTTGCGGACTCGTGACTTCATGCACGAGATGACGGTCGATATAAATCAGCGCCGTGCCGTCTTCCTGCTGCTGCACTACGTGATCGTCCCACAATTTGTCGTAAAGTGTCCGCGCTGCCATGATGGATGCCGTTGAGTGACTTCAAGAACCTTAAATTATCCCATATTCAGCGCGCGCATGGCGAGACGCGGGTCACGCCGCGGGCTCATGCAAGCTGCGCCATAAAATCAGCATGCCGCCGAACGCGCACAGGGCGGCGCCGGCGAACGTCAACACCGCGCCGAAATGCTCCCACGTGTAGCCCGCATACAAGCCGCCCAGCGTGCCGCCGAGTCCGAACGTCAGGCTCGTGTAAATCGCCTGGCCGCGCGCCTGGTTACGGCCGCGAAAGAAACGATGCACGTAACCCAATGCCGCCGCGTGAAACGAGCCGAAGCTCGCGGCATGCAGCGTCTGCGCGATCAGCAGCAGCGCGAAGTTGTCCGCACATACGGCGATGACCGCAAAGCGGATGGCGGCCAGCGCAAAACTCGCAATCAGCACCTGCCGCAGCGTGAACGCGCGAAAGAGATGCGCCATCCAGAAGAAAATCGCGATTTCGCAAATTACGCCCAGCGACCACAGCCAGCCGACCGTGCCTTTGGTGTAACCGTACCCCACGAGATGGATCGAGTAGAACGTATAGTACGGCCCGTGCGCAACCGCCATCAACGCGCACGCGACGATCAGCGCGATGACCTGTGGTTGCCGGATGATGTTCGCAATCGGCGTGTGATCGTGCGCATGCGCGGCCTGCGGCGGCTCGGGCACCAGCATCAACAACAAGGAGGTCGCGCCAAGTATCGCAAGCATGATCCACAGCAGCACGCGGATGGACAGTGCATCGAGTACATAACCGATGATCAGCACCGCGGCGATGAATCCGATCGAACCCCACACGCGCACGCGGCCGTACTGCGCGCTGTGTTCGCCCAGATGGGACAACGTCGTGGTTTCGACCTGCGGAAGCGCGGCACTCAGAAAAAAACTCATCAACAACACGACCGCAAATAACGCGTCGAAGTCCGTCGCGGCAAACAAGCCGCAGTAAATCGCGGTCCCGATGACGGTGCAGATGCGCGCGACCCGCAGGCGATGTCCGCCGCGATCGGCAAGCCAGCCCCACAAGTGAGGCGCGAATATGCGCACGAGTTGCGGCAGCGACATGATCACGCCGATGCCGGCAGCGGCAATGCCGAGCGAACTTAAATAAAGGCTGAAGTACGGCGCGAATGCGCCGAGGTAGGCGAAATAGAAAAAGTAGACGCCGGCGAGCCGCCAGTAAGGCAATCCGTGCATCGCGCTACGCCGCTTGCAGCCCGACGCCGCGCGTCACGCCTCGTCGGGATCCGGGTTCTCGGTCGCCGCCGCGGCGCGCAACCGTGCGACGACGTCGGCGGGCGCCTGCGCCGGGATTTTCGGCGTCGCGCATTGCACGTCGCCGTTTTGCGCGCGATGGCGCAACGCGTGATCCATCAGCGTCAATGCGAGCATCGCTTCGCAAATCGGCGTCGCGCGGATGCCGACGCACGGATCGTGCCGCCCGTGCGTCTCGATCGTCGTCGCGTTGCCCGCTTTGTCTATCGTGCGGCGAACGAGCCGTATGCTGGACGTCGGTTTCACCGCGACGTTAACGATGACGTCCTGCCCGGTCGAGATCCCGCCGAGTATGCCGCCCGCGTTGTTGGTGAGAAAACCCTGCGGCGTCATCTCGTCGGAATGCTCGGTGCCTTTCTGCGCGACCGCGGCAAAACCGGCGCCGATCTCGACACCCTTCACCGCATTGATGCTCATCATGTTGTATGCGATGTCGGCGTCGAGCTTGTCGTAGACAGGCTCGCCCCAGCCGACCGGCACGCCGGTTGCGACGGTGGTGATACGCGCGCCAACCGAATTCCCGGACTTCCGCAGCTGGTCCATGAATTCTTCGAGCTTCGCCACGGCGCTATCGTCCGCGACAAAA
>CAZEAX010000486.1:0-3817 GCA_964510405.1 uncultured Streptomyces sp.
CGCCAGCGCGATTTCGCGTTGCGCCATCGCGAAGCGCGTCAGCGAATCCATGATGAGCAGCACGTGGCGGCCCTCGTCGCGGAAATATTCGGCGATCGCGGTCGCGTAAGCTGCGCCTTGCAGGCGCATGAGCGGACTCGTGTCGGCGGGGGCCGCGACCACCACCGAGCGCGCGAGGCCCTCGGCGCCGAGAATGTTTTCGATGAATTCCTTGACCTCGCGGCCGCGTTCGCCGATCAGGCCGACGACGATCACGTCGGCGCTCGTGAACCGCGCCATCATGCCCAGCAGCACGCTCTTGCCGATGCCGCTGCCCGCGAAGAGTCCCATGCGCTGGCCGCGGCCGACGGTCAGGAGGCCGTTGATCGCGCGCACTCCGACATCGAGCACGTCGGTGATCGGCGCGCGTTCGAGCGGATTCAACGGCCGGTTGTGCAGCGACATGCTGCGCTCGCAGTTGAGCGGGCCCAGTTGATCGAGCGGCTTGCCGGCGCTGTCGAGCACGCGCCCGAGCAGGGCGGCGCCGACGGGCACATGCTTCGCCTGGTCGGCGGCGCGCCGGCGCGGCCGCGGCGGGATCGAGAGGACCGGACGTTCGGGTGCGGCGTCGAGCGGCGTGACGAGCGCGCCGGGCGTGAGCCCGTAGACGTCGTTGATCGGCATCAGGAACAGGCGGTCTTCGGAAAATCCGACGACCTCAGCCTCGACGCACTTGCCGTTGGGCAGCGAAACCTGGCAACAACTGCCGACGGCGAGCTTCAGTCCCGACGCTTCCAGCACGAGGCCGGCGACGCGCGTGAGCTTGCCGCTGACGGCGAGCGGATCGGTCGTCGCGATCAGCTCGCGGCAATCGTGCAGGAATCCCGGCAGGTTCAGCGTTGCGGCTTGCATCTCACGCCTGGTCCGGGCTGGCGATCCAGTCGCTCGTCTGGCCGAGTGCTCCCGCGAGCCGTTTCCAGCGCGTGGCGACGGTGGCGTCGATCTGCGTGCCGGCGGTTTGCAGCATCGCGCCGCCGCGCTGCAGCGCGGCATCTTCGACGATGCGCCAGCCGGCGGCGGTGAGTTCATCGCCGAGCTGGTCGCGTACGAGCGTGGCATCGGCCGGATTGAGCGCGATGGTGGCTCCGTGGAGCGGCTGCACGGTGCGCGCGAGCGCGTCCTGGATGACGGCGACGATGAGTTCCGGCTTCACCGTCAATGCCTGGCGCACCATCTGGCGCGCGATTTCGAGCGCCAGTTCCAGCACGTGCTGCGCGATATGCTGGTTGACCTCGTGACTTTGCTGTTCGATGGAGGCGAGCAACGCGTGCATCTGCTGCGCTTCGAGTGCGGCCTTGCCCGCGGCCTCGCGCAAACCGTCGGCGCGGCCCGCATCGTAAGCGTGTTGATGCAGGTGGCGAACCTTTTCCTCGTCGGCCGCGGCTTTTTTGGCGGCCGTGGGCGCGGCGCCCGCGGGCGTGTCGAACGAGTGCAGTTCCCAGCGCTGGTACGCGGACAGCTTTTCCTTCGGAATGACCGGGCTGTTAGACATAGCCTTCGTCACCCTGGCCGCCGATCACGATCTGCCCTTCGTCCGCGAGACGGCGCACGATTTTCAGGATTTCCTTCTGCTGCGCTTCGACTTCCGACACACGCACCATGCCCTTGGCCTCGAGGTCTTCCTTGAGCATTTCGCCGGCGCGCTGCGACATGTTGCCGAGGATTTTTTCGCGCAGCGCTTCCGACGAGCCTTTCAGCGCGAGGATCAGCGATTCGGACTGGACTTCCTTCAAGAGCATTTGGATCGCGCGGTCTTCGAGGGCCAGCAGGTTTTCCCAGACGAACATCTCGTCGACGATCTTCTGCGCGAGATCGGCGTCGAACTCCTTGATGCTGTCGACGATCGAGGCTTCCTGGGTGCCCGGCATGAAATTCAATATTTCCGCCGCCGTGCGCACGCCGCCCATCGCCGCGCTCTTGAGGTTCTTGTTGCCGGCCAGGAGGCCCGTCAGCACGTCGTTCAGTTCCTGCAATGCCGCGGGCTGGATGCCGTCGAGCGTTGCGATGCGCAGCAGCACGTCGTTGCGCACGCGCTCGGTCAGGAGCGCGAGGATTTCCGACGCCTGGTCGCGCTCGAGATGGACCATGATGGTCGCGATGATCTGCGGGTGCTCGTTGCGGATCAGCTCCGCCACCGCGCCCGAACCCATCCACTTCAGGCCTTCGATGCCGCTGGTGTCGCCGCCCTGCAAAATGCGGTCGATCAGCGCGGCGGATTTGTCGTCGCCGAGCGCCTTCTTCAGCACGTTGCGGATGTAATCGTTGGAGGCGACGCCCATCGTGCTGCGGCCTTCCGCCTGCTCGCAGAATTCGCCGATCACGTTTTTGATTTCCTCGCGGCTGACCGACTTCAGGCTCGCCATCGCCGAGCCTATCTTCTGCACTTCGCGCGGACCGAGGTACTTGAAGACCTCGGCCGCCTCGTCTTCGCCGAGCGACATCATCAGGATCGCGCTTTTCATGATGCCTTCAGCTGCCATTGCCGGCCACCCATTCCTTGACGACGTTGGCGACTATCTTGGGATCGCCGCGCGCGATCTGCTTCGCGTGGTCGACGCTTTGTTCGTAGCTGCCGAGCTGCGGTTGCTGGGGCGCGGCCTGGCCCGCGTCGTGGCTGAGGACGGGCGCCGGCCGCTGTGCGCTGACGGTTTTGAGGATCGGTTTCAACACGCGCAGCACGATGAACAGCAGCACCGCGGCGATCAGGATGTTCTTGCCGATCATTTTCGCGAGCTCGATGGTGTCGGGCTGCTTCCACAGCGGCACTTCGGGGATTTTTTCGACGTCGGGCACGTTGAACGCGCTGTTCATCACGCTGACGGTGTCGCCGCGTTCCTTGTCGTAACCCATGACTTCCTTGACGAGGCTCGTAATCTTGGCGAGTTCCTCCTCTTTGAGCGGCGTCGAGCTCGCCTTGCCGTCCTTGGTGGTCTGCCGGCGGTAGTTGACGACGACGGCGACCGCTAGGCGCTTGATGCGCCCGACTTCCTGGCGCGTATGCCGTATCGTCTTGTCGACTTCGTAGTTGATCGTGGCGTCTTTGCGTGTATTGGAAGGCGCGGCAGCGGCGGCAGCGGCGGCAGCGGCCGGGGCGGCGATGGGTGCGGCGGCCGGCGCGGCCGGTTGATTGGACAGCGCGCCCGGCACGCCGCCGGCGGCGCCGGTGCCGCTGGCGCCGCCGGTCGTGAGCGCTTCGGACGTTTGCTGGCTGCGGATTGCCGCCGGGTTCGGTTTGTAGATTTCCTCGGCGTTTTCGATTTCGGAGAAATCGAGATCGGCGCTGACCTGCGCGCGCACGTTGTTCGGTCCAGTGATCGGCGCGAGGATTGATTCGATGCGCGCGTTGTAGCCGCGATCGATTTCCTGGCGGTATTTGAGTTGGGCGGGATCGATCGCGGCGCGCGCAAGGTCCGACTGATCGGTCGAGAGTAGATTGCCGTTCTGGTCGACGATCGACACGTTTTTCGCCTGCAGATCGGGCACGCTGTTGGATACGAGATGCACGACCGCGCTGACCTGCGTGCTGTCGAGCGAACCGGAAGTCATCATGCTCAGCAACAGCGGCAACAGATCCTGCCCGCGCAGATCGGTGTAGCCGGCGTCGCCCATGATCTCGACCACATTGGCGAAGTCGAATTTACGCCCGGAATTCAGGAAAGCTTCGAAGCGCGGCTTCTCCAGATCCACGCGATGGATGTCCGCCCAGTTGGGGTGATCGTCCGCCGCCCACCAGCCTTGGGCCGGTGAGTTGTTCCAGCTGAGGATGTAACCCTTGGCC
>CAZEAX010000487.1:0-3810 GCA_964510405.1 uncultured Streptomyces sp.
GCTGGAAAATGCTGGGCTTCCCCGGCGTGGTCCAGGTGAACGCGCAGAACATCGTCAAATACAAAAACAGGAAATTTCCCGGCGAGCCCACCAGTATCGCGGACATGAGCTAGGAGCGGCGATGACAACCAAACTGAAAGAAGTCGACGTTGTGCTGGTCGGTCTCGGCTGGACCGGCGGCATTCTCGCCAAGGAACTCACCGAGGCGGGCCACCAGGTGGTCGCGCTCGAACGCGGCGGCATGCGCAGCACCGAGAACGACTTCAGCGTGCCGCGCATCCGCGACGACCTGCGCTTCGGCTCGCGCAACGATCTCATGCAGAACCCGGCGAAGGACACGCTGACGATCCGCAACAATCCGTCGCAGCTTGCGTTGCCGATGCGCAGGCTCGGCTCGTTCCTGCCGGGCGAGGGCGTCGGTGGCGCGGGTGTGCACTGGAACGGCGTGACATGGCGCTGGAACGACAACGAGCTCCGGGTGCGCAGTCTCTACGAAGAGCGCTACGGCAGGAATTACATCCCCGCCGACATGACGATCCAGGACTGGGGCGTCACCTACGCCGAGCTGGAGCCTTATTACGAGAAATTCGAGCGCACTGCAGGCGTGTCGGGCAAGGCGGGCAATCTGCGCGGCGAGATCCAGCAGGGCGGCAATCCGTTCGAGGCGCCGCGCGCGAATGAATATCCGCTGCCGCCGCTCGAGACGAGTTACTCGGCCGAGCTCTTCAATAAAACGGCGGCCGAACTCGGTCATCATCCCTTTCCGTGTCCGACGGCGAACGCGTCGCGCGCGTATACGAATCCGGACGGCGCGAAATTCGGCGCGTGCCAGTATTGCGGCTTCTGCGAGCGTTTCGGCTGCGAGGCGAACGCGAAAGGCAGTCCGCACATCACGGTGATCCCGATTGCGATGAAGAATCCCAATTTCGAGCTGCGCACGCATTCGTGGGTCACCAAAGTGCTGAAGGACCCGACCGGCAAGCGCGTGACCGGTGTCACTTACACGAACGTGATGAACGGCGAAGAGTTCGAGCAGCCGGCGGGGCTCGTCGTGCTGTGCGCGTACGCGATCAACAACGTGCATATCATGCTGCTCTCCGGCATCGGCAAGCCGTATGATCCGGTTGCGCAGACCGGGGTTATCGGCAAGAACTACTGCTATCAGACCGGCGCCTCGGCCACTCTCTTCTTCGAGGGCAATTACTTCAACCCTTTCATGGGTACCGGCGGCCTCAATGCGCGCACGGACGATTTTCATTCGAACTGGAATTTCGACCGCAGCAAGTTCGGCTACGTCGGGGGCGCCACGCTCGGCGCCGGGATGACCAACGGCCGGCCGCTCGGTTACCGGCCGGTGCCGGCCGGCACGCCGCGCTGGGGCAAGGCGTGGAAGGACGCTACGGCGAAGTGGTACAACAGCGCGATGAGCGTCGGCATGAGCGGCAGCGTGATGGCGAACCGTTACAACTACTATGATCTCGATCCGACGTATCGCAACGCGTTCGGCCAGCCGCTGATGCGCATGACGTTCGACTACAAGGAGAACGAGTACAAGATGGGCCGGCATATCGCCGGCGTGATCAACGAGATCGCGAAGGCGATGAATCCGACGCATTTGAACCCGGCATCCGCGCGCAGCGGCTCGTGGTCGGTGGTGCCTTACCAGAGCACGCACAACACCGGCGGCACCATCATGGGCACAAACCCGGGCAACAGCGCGGTCAACAAATATCTGCAAAGCTGGGACTGCCACAATCTTTTCATCATGGGCGCCAGCGTGTTTCCGCATAACTCGGCCTACAACCCGACCGGGCCGGTCGGCGCGCTCGCGTACCGCGCGGCGGATACTCTGAAAAATGTTTACCTCAAGAATCCCGGACCTTTGGTGTCGGCATGAACGTCATGAGCAAACATGCATTGCGGTTTATTGTTTTAAGCGGATCGCTTGCCGTAACCGGCGCGCACGCCGACGGGGACGCGGCGCGCGGCAAAAAGCTGTTCGAGGAATGCGCCGCGTGCCACGCGCTGGAGCGCGGCGCAAACGGCGTCGGCCCCAGTCTCAACGGCGTGTTCGAGCGCAAGGCGGGCGAACTCGCGGACTTCCGCTATTCGCCTGCGATGAAGCGAAGCGCCCTGCCGTGGAATGCGCGCACGCTCGACATTTTTCTCGCCGACCCGCAGCAGGAAATCAAGGGCAACCGCATGCCGTTCTCCGGCATTCCGGAAGCGCGCGACCGCGCCGATCTGATCGAGTATTTGAAGGCCGCCACGAAGTAAGCGGGGTTGTTTCAGTATTCGACGAACATCCTGATCGTCATACCCGCGCAGGCGGGTATCCAGGGACTTTGCCTGCCTGGGTTCCCGTCTGCGCGGGAACGACGAAATCTTTTTTCCGCTGTGCGACAGGTCACCGCGCTTGTCGGCGCAACGCGCCGCGCATACACTCACGCCTTCCAAAATTAATTCTCCCGGGGAGCGCAGCACTCATGACCACCATCACCCGCGCCGTCGACGCGCACGCGCACGTTTTCGGCGGGCCCGAATTTCCGTTTTCACCCCACACGCTGTACACGCCGCATCCGAGCCAGATGGGCACGCCGGAAAAATTCCGCGCGGTGCTCGCCGCGCACGGCAGAACCCACGGTTTGCTCGTCGGCGCCGGCCCGTACGAATACGACAATAGCGTCATGCTCAAGGCGATCGCGGAATCCGGCGGGCATTTCAAAGGCGTCGGTATCGTCAAAGCGACGGCGACCGAGGCCGAACTCGCGAAGCTCAAAGCGCAGGGCGTGGTCGGCATCCGCATGAACCTGATGGGGCACGGCATGCGGCCGCTGGAAGAAGAGGGCGCAGACCGGCTGCTGCAGCATCTGAAGGCGCTCGGCATGTATCTGCAGCTGCATTTCCAGAAAGACGAGCTGATAGCGGCGGCGCCGATCCTCAAAAAATCCGGCGTGCCGATGATGATCGATCACTTCGGCCGTCCCGACATCGCGAAGGGCGTCAAGAATCCCGGTTACCAGGCTGTGCTCGAATTCGGCAGGACCGGCCAGGCGGTCATCAAGCTGTCGGGTCCGTTCCGTTCGTCGGTGCAGGGCTATCCGTATACCGACGTCGATCCTTTCATCGCGGCGGCGATCGATGCCTACACGCTCGACCGTTGCGTGTGGGGTTCGGACTGGCCGTTCGTGCGCATGGACGAGCGCATGGACTACGGTCCGCCCGCGACGTGCCTGCCGCGCTGGCTGCCGGACGTGAAAGACCAGCAGAAAGTTTTGTGGGACACGCCGGCGCGCTTGTTCGGGTTCAAGTAACCTGTTCCGCTATAGATGACCCGACTTTCCTCGCGGTTCGCCGCACCGAAAATCAGCAGGTTTGACCCGCTTGTGAGGGGCGCGTAGACTCGATTTAGACTCGGAAAACGGTAACAGTTGCGAGGACAAAGCGCGGTGCAAAAGAATTACCAGCTCACGACCGGATTGTTGTTGCTCGGCCTCGGCCTTGCAGGAACTGCTTGCGGGAACCCGACCGGCCCGGTAGTGGTATCCGGCTCCGCATCATTTAGCCGGCCGGGCACCGCCATGACGAATACACCCGGATCGGTCATGAATTGGCAGTCATTTGCCATATCGTCGAATGACGCCAGCCGTTTCATTCAGCAATCGTCGACGAGCGCAGTGCTCAATCGCGTGACCGGCACCAGCCCTGCGCAGATCTTCGGCACTTTGCAATCGAACGGCTACGTATCACTGACAAATCCCAATGGCGGTTTGCTTTCGACCAATCCCGGTGGCGTCGCGAATCCGGAGC
>CAZEAX010000488.1:0-3809 GCA_964510405.1 uncultured Streptomyces sp.
ATCGGCGGCGGATGCGGTGACGGCCCAGCCGAGCGCGATGGCGGCGGCGATTTTGTTCAGACGTAGCATGGCGTATTTCCCCCTTGGTGTGATGTTCCGCGCCGGTCGTGGCTTGAGCTTATGCCGGCTTGGCAGTTACGGTTTCAATTTGCCACCGGCGCGGCGCATTGTCAAAACGCGACCGTTCCGGCGGTGCTGCGACGTACTGCTACTTGAGCGCCGAAAACGCAGTCGGATCCATGTAAACGGATTGCGGCGGTTTGGCCAGGATGGGCCCGTTGGCTTCAGAGGCCGTGCGCGCCGCTACCCACTCTGGATCGTTGCGGAACGCTTCCCAGTTCTTGGTCGCGGCCTCGCGGTTCGGATGGGCGAGTATGTAGATCAGCGTGTTGGGCATATCTTTCGGAATCCAGTAGCCGATGCTGACCATGTCGTGCCTTGCGAATATGCGCACGGTGTGATCGCGAAAGCGGCTGACCAGGTCGTTCAGCTTGCCGTCGTTCGAAGTATAGGTTCTCAACTCGAAGACGCGCGGCGTGGATTGCGCCTGGCTTGCGCTGCTTGCCAGCAATCCGCCCGCCAGTGATGCGGCGAGCAGCAATAGTGCAGCCATTTTTTTGTGCAACATGATGGTCTCCCCCTTTGTTTTCGATTCGAGCCGACAGCTTATACCCGCGCGCGCCGGAACGCGACCCGTGAAAAAAACTAGCGTGGCGGCGCCGCCGGAGAGACCGCCACGCCGCGCACTGCGTGGTCCGCGAGCATGCGCGCGACTGCGCCCGATATCTTTACGTCCTCGACAAATGCCCTGATGTAAGTTGCGGCTGCGTCGCGGCCTTTGGGGCTCGCTATCGTCTGCTCGATGGCCATGAAGCGGTCTTCCAATATGCGCGAACCCGGCAGTTTTTCGGCTTCGATCACCAGCCGCGGCCGGATGCCGACCAGCGCGTCGAGCTTGCCGGAAACGAATACGTCGTACGCGCCGAACGTGCCGGGCCCGGGGACGAGCTTCGCGTGCTTGAGTTGGCGGCTCAGAAAGAATTCGTAAGCGCTTTTCCCGGCGATGGCGAGGCGCACGCCTTCGCGATCGGCATCCGCGACCTTGCGTATGGGCGAACCCGCCGGCACGAGATAAGTCGCGTCGATGTCGACATAGGCGGGGCTGAACACGATTTCGCCCGCCCGCGCGGGCTCGGCGGACAGCAGCGCCACATCCAATGCGCCGCTCTTGAGCCCGTCGACCATGCCGCCGGCCGTGTCATAGCCGATCAGTTCGATCGCGACCCCGGCGCGCCGTGCGAGTTCGCGCGCGAGATCGACGTGCACGCCGTTAAGTTCGCCGGTTTTCGGATCCTTGGTCGCGAGCACCACGTTGCCGTAGTTGATGCCGGCGCGCAGCGTGCCGGTGGGCGCGAGTTCCGCGCGCACGGCGGGGGTGATCGGTGGCGCGCTGGAGCATGCCGCGATGAGGCACAGGCCGATCAATACTGGCGCGATGCGGAAAGTCATTTTAATGAGTGATTGAGTGATTAAGCGATTGAGTACCTGAATCACCCAATCACCTAATTGCGTAAACTCTGGTTTTAATTATTCGAGCTTGAACCCGCTGTCCTTGACGACTTTCACCCAGCGCTCGCGCTCGGCGGCGAGCCAGCGGCCGGTATCCTGCGGGCCGGCGGCGAGCAGCGTCGTGCCCTGCGACCCGAGCGTTTCTTTGACGTCGGGCAGCTTGAGGATGCGCGCAATTTCGTTGTTCAGCTTCGCGATGATCTCCGGCGGCGTGCGCGCCGGCGCGAGCACGCCCTGCCACGTGCCGGTGACGAAACCCGGCAGCGTTTCCGCAACCGTCGGCGTATCCGGCAGGGTGGGCAGGCGCTGCTCGCTCGAGGTGGCGATCAGTTTCACCTTGCCCGAGTTGATGTGCGGCAGCGTCTGCAGGATGCCGAGGAACATCACGTCGGCGTCGCCGGTGGCGACCGCATAGGTCGACGCCGGTCCGCCTTTCGTCGGAATATAGACCCAGTCGATGCCGGTGCGCTGCGCGAACATGAGGCCCGCGAGGTGCGGCATGCCGCCGAGACCCGTTGCAAAATTGAGTTTGCCCGGTCTGGCCTTGGCGAGCGCGATCAATTCTTTCGTCGTTTTCACCGGCACGCTCGGATGCGTGGACAGCAGGTGCGGCGAGTACGACACCGTGATCACCGGCGCGAAGTCGCGCAGCACGTCGAACGTCAGCTTCGAATACAGCACGGAGGTGGTGACGAAATTGCCGATGTCCGTCAACATCAGCGTATAGCCGTCGGGTGCGGAGCGCGCGGTCAGCTCCGCGGCGATATTGCCGCCCGCGCCCGTGCGGTTGTCCGCGATGACCTGCTGGCCCCAGCTCTCGGTGAGCTTCGCGCCGATCAGCCGCGCCAGAATGTCGGACGTGCCGCCCGGCGGGTACGGCACGATCACGCGGATCTGTTTTGCCGGATAATTTTGCGCCGGTGCGGATTGCGCAGCTACGAGCGCCGCGCCGACAAGCGATGCACGTATCCAACTCGCGACTGCGGTCGATTGCATAGGGTTCTCCGGTGATGAGCGCGCGTTCATTCGGGCTTCGCGCCCGAATCGCGCACGACTTTCGTCCACTTCGGAATTTCGCTTTTGAGGAATGCGGCGAATGCCTGCGGCGTGCCGCCTTGCGCCTCGATGCCCTGCACCAGCAGCTTGTCTTTGGTGTCCTGCAGCGCGAGCGCCTGATTGATCTCGGCGTTGATTTTCATCACCAGCGCGCGCGGCGTCGCGGCGGGCACGACCACGCCGTGCCACGTGACGGCCTCGAATTTCGGCACGCCCGATTCGTCGACGGTCGGCAATTCCGGCAGGCTCGGCGAACGCTTGAGCGATGTGACGGCGAGCGCGCGCAGGCGGTTGCTCTTCACGTGCGGAATGACTGAAGCGGCCGTCGCGAACATGAATTGCACCTGGCCCGCGACGAGATCGATCACCGCAGGGCCGCCGCCGCGATACGGAATGTGCGTGAAGTTGGTTTGGGTGATTGCCTTGAACAGTTCGCCGGTGAGATGGCCGGCGGTGCCGGTGCCGTAGGATGCGTAATTCAGTTTGCCCGGCTGCGCTTTCGCGAGCGCGATGAGCTCGCGCACGGAATTGGCCGGCACCGACGGATGTACGACGAGCACGCTCGGCTGCGTGCCGACGAGCACGACGGTCGCGAAATCCTTGATCGGATCGAACGGCAGTTTTTCATAAAGTGCCTGATTGGTCGCGAGGATGCCGTTGTTGCCGAGAAACCACGTGTAGCCGTCGGGCGCAGACCGCGCGGCGATTTCGGCGGCGATGTTGCCGCCGGCGCCGCCGCGGTTGTCGAGCACGATGTTCTGCCCGAGACGCGCGCCGAGCGTGTAAGCGAGCTGGCGCGCCACCGCGTCGCTCGCGCCGCCCGGCGGATAGCCGAGGATGAACCGGATCGGGTGCGTCGGATAGGCCGCTGCGTCATCGGCCGCCGCGGCGCGCGCCGGATCGGGCGCCGCCGCCAGCATCAGCACGAGCAGGGCGGTGGTGCGCGTTGTCATGAACATGGCGATGGTCCCGGGAATTCGAAATTTTTGCGAAGCTACGCGGAGAGCGCCGCGACGCGCTGCTTGTACAGCTCGCGGCAAGACGGCAGCGTCTCGATGCGTTGCAGTTGCTGCAGCACGTGCGCGGCGTCAGCGCTGGATTTGCCGGCGGTGAAGCAATCGATGAACTTTGCGCGCAAATCCGCGGGTGCGGTCGTCCATCTCCATGCCACGCATTCGGTCGCG
>CAZEAX010000489.1:0-3809 GCA_964510405.1 uncultured Streptomyces sp.
GGATGGTGGAGCCGATTGCCAGCATGACCGGCAATACGGCGGTCACATGCGCGGTTACGCTCGCAAACATGTAATGCGTGAAGAAAAACAACGCAACGAGCAGCACCATGGCAGTAGTGGGCGCAAAGCCTCCCATGTGATGCGCGACCGACTCGGCGAACCATTTAACGAAGCCGACCTTGTTCAATCCGTCGGCGAGCGCCACCAGCGTTGCAAACCACACAAGCGTATTCCATGCCGGAGAATTCTTGATGATGTCATCCCACGTCACCACCCGGGTCACCAGCATCAGCGCAATTACGACCAGAGCCACGCTCGTGGCGTTTATGTACGCGCCGCCGAAAATCCACAATGCAAGCGCAATCATTACCAGCACCGCAAGAGTGATCTCCTTCGAGCTGAGATGCCCCAGCTTGGCAAGTTCCTGCCCCGCCCAGACCGGCACTTCGTTGCTCTCCTTGATGTCCGGCGGATAAAGCCAATAAGTAAGCAGCGGGATTGCGATCAGCAGCACGATACCGACCGGCGCAAACGAGACGAACCATTGCATCCAGGTAAATTCGACGCTGACGGTCTTCTTGACCAGTTCGATAGCCAGCAGGTTGGGTGCAAGTCCGGTCAGGAACAGCGAACTCGTAACGCAGGTCGCCGCAATTGCCACCCACATGACATAGGACCCGATCTTGCGCTCGGACGCGTCGTTGGGCTTGGAGTCATAGAGCAAAGGCAGATTTCGGATGACCGGATAAATCGTGCCGCCGCTGCGCGCCGTGTTCGACGGCGTAAATGGCGCGAGCACCGTATCGGCGATCGATATCGCATAACCGAGCGTGAGCGTTCTGCGTCCCATTTTTTTGACGAGCAGCAGCGCGATGCGTTTGCCAAGCCCGGTTTTTTCGTAGCCGAGCGCGAACATGAAGGCGCCAAAGATCAACCACACCGTGGCGTTGGAAAATCCCGACAACGCCCAGGTCAATGCGGCATCTGCGGGCTTGAAGCCGGCCTTGGCCAGTTCGGCCGGGCTGTAAAGCACGAATTGAGCGAGCACCGTGACTACTGCGACGCCGATCAAACCTATGGCGCCGCCGGGCAGCGGCTCAAACATGAGCCCGACGATGACGCCGGCAAAGATGGAGAAGTAATACCACGCGTGCTGGGCCAACCCGTCAGGCGGCGGTATCAAAGCCAGGACAACCGCCACAACAACGGGAGTTACGGCTTTCCATGACAATTTCATAACAACCTCCTACCAGGTTCAACCGCACAATCCGCAAAATCTGGTCGTATTCTGGATCGTGGTGGACCGCTTAATCTTGACTTGGGTCAAAGGAAGGGGAATGAATAACAAGCCGCAATCAAGCTGCAAGCGCCGTTGCGCGCCGAGCGGTCGCGGCCAATTCGCCCCTTCGAGACACGCGAATTTCTATGAGGCAAACTTTCGCGTTTTTGCTCAAGCGCCCTGCGGTGGCGTCACTGGCTCCAAGCCGCTCTTCACAATGGCGGCAACAGCGGCGGCAGACGCGAGGAACGCTATCAACCCTTGAGCCGAGTTCGCGTCCTTGGAGCCCGCGGCGATGCCGGCAGCGAATATTGTGATTTTTTGAACTTCGGGTGGCAGCGGTCCGATAAAATCAATGCCTGGTACAGGAAGCAGCTCGCTAACCTGCTGGAATCCGATTTCGGCCTCGCCGCGCGCCACCACCGCACCGACCGGCTCGCCCTTGATCATCCTGCTCTTGGCGTTGACGCGATCGGCGATCCCGAGGCGGGAAAATAACTCCGTGGAAACGTAGACACCGCTCGCGCTGTCGGAGTATGCGATCGACTTGGCATCCAGCAGCACGCGCTTCAGTGCGTCGACAGAACTGATATCCGGCCTGGGTGCGCCTGCACGCACGGCCATGCCGATGCCGGATCGTGCGAGGTCGACGCGAGAGTCGGCAATGACCTTGCCCTGCTTGATGAGATCGTCGAGCGCGTCACGAACCATGATGAGAACATCCGCAGGCTCGCCGCGCTGAAGCCGAACCGGAATGGCGTTCGGCGTGTCTCCCATCGAGGCTCCCCGGGCAGTGACGACCTTATTCCTGGTCGTGCGCTCATACTCCGGGAGCAGGTCCAGGTAGGCCGCGCAAAAGCCACCGGAGATCATGACTTTCAACTCAGCCCCGTGCGTTGGGACTGTAGTGGGCCGGATGCCGGGAGCAACCGGCGCAATCGTCATCGTAGTCATGGCGCAACCTCCTTCCAGTGACACGTTAAAAACGGTTCTCCATGCAATCTTGTGAAATTAGACACCGGAGCTTGTGGCATCAGCTTGATTCAGGTCAATACCCGGCATCATCCGCAGTAGCAACATGTTCATGACATTGGTTTTTTTCGGATGCACAGTATTGGTCATGCGACGGCGAATGTTTTGGATCTGCCGTCCTTTGAAAGGAGTTAATCATGAGCACCTCAAATACTGGACTTAGCAGAAACGAGCGCATCGTGCGCTTCATCGTATTGGCTGCTGTCGGCGCTGCAATCTGGTTCAGCCCGATGCCGACCGGTATCGACCCCAAGGCATGGCATCTATTCGGTATCTTCGTCGCCACCATTCTCGGCCTGATCCTGCAGCCGCTGCCGATGGGCGCGATCGTGTTGATCGGCATGACCTCGACGGCACTGACCGGCACGCTGTCGATCGGTGATGCATTGAACGGCTTTTCCAACGCCACGGTCTGGCTGATCTTCGTCGCGTTCATGTTCGCGCGCGCGTTCGCCAAGACCGGCCTCGGCCGCCGCGTCGCCTATTGGTTCATCCGCGCCTTCGGCCACAAGACCCTGGGCCTCGCCTACGCGCTGGCCGCCAGCGACCTCGTGCTGGCCCCGGGCATACCGTCGGGCGCCGCGCGTACCGGCGGCGTGCTCTATCCGATCGTGCGTTCGCTCTCGAGCGCGTTCGGTTCCGAGCCCGGCGAATCGGCCGGCAAGATCGGCCGTTTCCTGCATTTGACGACCTATCAGGCGCACGGCGTGAACTGCGCGATGTTCCTGACCGCGATGGCGGCCAATCCGCTGATCGTGGAACTCGCCAAAAAAACCGCCAACGTTGACCTCACGTGGGGAACCTGGGCGCTCGCCGGCATCGTGCCGGGATTGCTATCGCTGCTCGTAATGACATATGTAATTTACAAGGTCGACCGCCCCGAAATCACCGAGACGCCGCAGGCGGCGCAGTTCGCCCGCGAGGAGCTCTCGAAGATGGGCGCCATCACCCGCGATGAAAAGGTCGTGCTTGGCACCTTCGCGCTGGCGCTGCTGCTATGGATGACGGGCTCGGTAACGAACATCGACGCGACGGTGGTCGCGCTGTTCGGGCTGTGCCTGATGTTGCTGTTAGGCACCCTGACCTGGGACGACGTGCTCGGCGAACGCACCGGCTGGGACACCCTGATCTGGTTTGGCGGCCTCGTCGGCATGGCGACCATGCTGGCCAAACTCGGCATGTTCAAATGGTTCGCGGTGTTCGTAACGGCGCAGGTCACCGGCATGGCGTGGTTGCCGGCGTTCGTGGTGATCCTGCTGGTTTACAACTACAGCGGCTACCTGTTCGCGAGCCTCACCGCGCACACGGTGGCAATGTATGTGCCGATGCTGACGGTCGCAGTCGCCGTCGGCACGCCACCGCTGTTCGCCGCACTGCTGCTGGCCTTCTTCTCCAGCCTGTGCGTGAGCCTCACCCACTATGCCGGTGGACCTGCCCCCGTCTATTTCGGCAGCGGTTACGTGTCGCTGAAACGCTGGTGGAGCATCGGCTTCATGGT
>CAZEAX010000490.1:0-3797 GCA_964510405.1 uncultured Streptomyces sp.
AAGCGCGGCTGCGACTCGGCGGTGTCAAAGCGTTTGGGTCCGAAATGTCTGGTTCCGGCGAGTTTGCAATCAAATGGACATCCAGATCGCGCGCTTCACGCACGATCGTATCCACAACAGAGCCCAGTATCCAACGACGCCAACCTGTCCGGATCGGCTTGCCCATTACGATCTTGGTGACATCGTGGGCGTAAGCGAACTCCAATATCTCCTCGCCCATTTCTTGCCCCGTCAAAGTGACAGCCCGCGCGCCCAATTCTTCGGCCAGCTTCAGGCAGGCCAGAACCTTGTCCCTGGCATCCTCCGGCAAATTCCGCAGCTTGGGAGTTTCCACGTACGCGACGATCCAGTCGGCGCGCGCGGAGGAAGCGAGCCGTTTGCCGGCGCGCACCAGCGGCTCCGCGAGAGGGTTCGGCCCGATGCATACCAGCACGCGTTCGCGGGCCCGCCATACATCGCGTATGGCGTTGTCTTCCCGATAATTGCGCATCGTCGCGTCGACATGCTCCGCGGTCAAACGCAGGGCCAGTTCGCGCAGCGCAATCAGATTGCCTTTGCTGAAAAAATGCCTCAGGGAGCGGTCGTCCTCCGGCCAGCTGGTTTCGTCTTCCCGCAACCGCTCGAGCAGATCGTCGGGCGGCAAGTCGACCAGTTCGATTTCGTCGGCGCTCTCGAACACCTTGTCCGGAACCGTTTGCACTACGCGAACGTGCGTTATCCCGCCGATGATGTCGTTCAAACTTTCGAGATGCTGGACGTTGAGCGTCGTGTAGACATCGATACCGGCGTCGAGCAGTTCATGCACGTCATTCCAGCGCTTGGCATGACGCGCGCCGTCGGCATTCGCGTGCGCAAGCTCATCGACCAGCACCAATGCGGGCCGGCGCGCGAGGGCGGCATCGAGATCGAACTCTTGAACCTGTTCGCCGTCCCTCTGGATCAGGCGCGGTGGCAATACTTCCAATCCCTCAAGCACGGCGGCGGTGTCGGCGCGGCCGTGTGCGTCTAATACCCCGATTACTACATCCCACCCTTCGGCGCGCTTTTCGTGCGCCTCCGACAGCATTGCATACGTTTTGCCAACGCCTGCGGCTGCGCCGAAATAGATTTTGAGCCGCCCGCGGCGACCCTGGTTGTCCTGGGCCGCAGGAACCGGTTCAGGAACGCCTTTTGAAGAGCGGGAATCCACGTTTCGAAATATGCCCGAGAGCGAGTAAAAATTCCGTATAAATTACGCATCCGCGGCCGCAAATTCCGTGAGAATCCTGTTCTCGCGACTGATCGCCATTCACCTCACGTTTTCCGTGTCGCTTGAGGCTTATTTTGTCTTTCTCCCGGCGATTTCGTCCGTGCGGTTCCACCAGCCGCCGCCTAATGCCTGGAACAACGCAACCGTGTCCGCGTAGCGGTTGGCTTGGGCCTGCACCAGCCCCACCAACGCCTGCCTGTAGGTTTGCTCGGCCGCGAGCAGCGCCAGATAACTGACATCGCCAAGCCGCAATTGCTCGCGCGCAAGCTCGAGACTTTCGGCCGCGGCTTGTTCGGCCACAGTAGCGGCGCTTAATGCTTCCGCATCATATTGAAGCGCGCGCAGCGTGTCGGCCACGTTTTGAAACGCGGTTATGACCGTACTGCGGTAGAGCGCCGCCGACTCGTCGAAGGCGGCTTCCGCCGCCCGCTTGCGGTGCAGTAACGTACCGCCCTGGAAGATTGGCTGCGTAATGCCGGCGGCAACGCTCCAGAATCCGCTGCCGGACGTAAACACGTCGCTCAACGACGTGGCGACGCCGCCGGCGCCGGCTGTCAGCATGAATTGCGGCAGCATATTGGCCGTGGCGACGCCAACCTGCGCGCTGGCGGCGTGCAACTGCTCTTCCGCCGCACGCACGTCGGGACGCTGCTCGACGAGCCTGGAGGGCAAACTGACCGGCAGGTCGCCCGGCAACTGCAGCGACGCGAGCTCGAATTTTTCACTCACTTCCTCGCTGGGAAAGCGGCCGGCCAATGCGGTCAGCAGATCGCGTTGCAACGCCAGCTGCTTCTGCAACTGCACCAGATTGACCTGCGCCTGCGCCTGCGCCGCCCGTTGCGCGGCCACGGCTGCTTGCGACACGTCCCCCAGTTCGTACTGCCGCTGGATAAGTTCGAGTTGCTCGCCGTCGATCTTGACGATGCTTTGCAATGCGGCGATTTGCCCGCGCAAAGACGCCTCCTGCACCGCCGCCGCAACCACATTGGATGTCAGCGTCAGATAGGTCGCTTCAAGCTGGAAACGCTGAAAATCCGCCAGCGCCTTGACCGATTCCACCTGGCGCCGGTTGCCCCCGAACACATCCGGCACATAGGCAACGTTGACCTGGGCGGTGTACAGATTGAAAAGCGTGGCGTTGGAATTCAGCGGCGACGTGAATATGCCGGGGATTTTCTGGCGCGTCGGCGAAACATTCGCTTCGACGCCCGGGTAAAATACGCCGCGTTGCGCGCGCAGATTTTCCTGCGCCACGCGCAGCGCCGCCTGCGCCGCCTGCAATCCGGGATTTGCCTTCAGGCTCTGCTCGACCAGGGCGTTGAGCGGCTGCGAGCGAAATAACGTCCACCATTGCGCGGGAATGTCCATGTCGTGGACAAAGCGCTGCGCGTCACTGCCGGCGGTCTTCGCCGGCAACGGTTCCGGCGTGTAACTCTTGACTTGCGGGCGGGCGGGCCGCTGAAAATCCGGCCCCACGGCGCAACCTGCGATTGTGGCCGCCGCGACAACCGAAACAGCCGCGCAGACGCACGTGCGCATCGTCGATGAGACGAATCTCATGGCCGTTTACGCTCCCTCCGGCGAGGCTGCGGCTGCGCGCATGTCGGCCGTCGCCACCCGGCGCGAGAACAACTCGATGAGAACGGGCAGCACGATCAGTATAAGTACTGGCGCGAGCAATATTCCACCGACAACCACCAGTGCGAGCGGCTTCTGCACTTGCGAGCCGATGCCGGTCGAAAACGCCGCCGGCATCAATCCCACGCATGCCGCAATGCACGTCATCATGACGGGGCGCATCTGCACTTCACATGTCCTGCGAATAGCGACGCCGCGCTCAATACCGTCGGAGATCAGCAGGTTGTAGTACGAAATTACGATGATCCCGTCCATTGCGGCGATGCCGAACAAGGCGACAAAACCGATCGCGGCGGATACGCTAAACGGCGTGCCACTGACATAGAGCGCGAATATCCCCCCGATCAGCGCCATCGGCATGACGCTGGCGGCAAGCAGCGTGTCGATCAGGGAGGAAAAATCGAGATACAAAATAAAACATATCAACAAGACCGTAAGCGGCACGACCACTGCCAGACGTTGAATCGCGTCTTGCAGATTGCCGAACTCGCCGACCCATTCCAGGCGGTACCCCCCGGGCAGCTTGACTTGCTCCGCGATTTTCTGCTGCGCCTCCAGCACGGCGCCGCCGAGGTCGCGACCGCGCACGCTGAACTTGATCGGAATGTAGCGCTGCTGTTTCTCGCGGTAGACGAATGACGCGCCCGACACCAGGCGGACATCCGCGAGTTCGCTCAAGGGTACCTGGATGACGCCGGTGCCGTTCGAAGTTTGTGCACCCACTGTAATACGGCGTATGGCATCGAGGCTTTTCCGGTATTCGGGCGCCAGGCGGACCACCATCGGAAAATTGCGATCGCTGCCGTCCTCATAGAGGTTGCCCGCAGCCTGCCCGCCGATCGCCGCCTGAATTGTCGCGTTAATGTCGCCCGTCGAAAGACCGTAACGAGCCGCGCGGACGCGGTCGATA
>CAZEAX010000491.1:0-3464 GCA_964510405.1 uncultured Streptomyces sp.
GCCGTGCAGCAACGTATAACCGTCGGGCGCTGCTTTCGCGACGAGTTCGGTGCCGATGATGCCGCCGGCGCCCGCGCGGTTGTCGACCACGACCTGCTGGCCCCACAGTTCGGCGAGCTTTTGCGAAAGGGCGCGCGCGGCGATATCCGCGGGTCCGCCGGCCGTGTAAGTGACGACGAGCCGCACGGGCCTGACTGGAAACGGCTGCGCGTGCGTGCCGCCGGCCAGCCCCGCAACCAAGGCACAAACCACTGCAGCCCGATATGCCGCCTTCCTGCGCGCATCCGCCGGCAATCCGGCAACCTGCATAACGCCTCTCCCCGGGTATAACACGATGACCCTCGTGATTTTACTGGCTCTAGAGGGCCGCGACGCTTAAAATCTGCGTTTTTCGCCTGTCGGAACCCGTGCAATGCCTGACATCAAGAAAGTAGTGCTCGCCTATTCGGGCGGCCTCGACACCTCGGTCATCCTCAAATGGCTGCAGGATACCTATCACTGCGAAGTGGTCACGTTCACGGCCGACATCGGCCAGGGCGAGGAAGTCGCGCCCGCGCGCGCCAAGGCGAAGAAGATGGGCGTGAAGGAAATCTTCATCGAAGACCTGCGCGAAGAGTTCGTACGCGACTTCGTGTTTCCGATGTTCCGCGCCAACGCCATCTATGAAGGCGAGTACCTGCTCGGCACGTCGATCGCGCGGCCGCTGATCGCCAAGCGCCAGATCGAGATCGCGAAAAAGACGCGCGCCGATGCCGTGAGCCACGGCGCCACCGGCAAAGGCAACGACCAGGTGCGCTTCGAACTCGGCTATTACGCGCTGGAACCGAACATCCACGTGATCGCGCCATGGCGCGAGTGGGACCTCACGTCGCGCGAAAGACTGCTCGAGTACGCCGAAAAGCACCGCATCCCGGTGGAGATGAAGAAAAAAGGCGGTTCGCCGTATTCGATGGACGCCAACCTCTTGCACATCTCGTTCGAAGGCCGCATCCTCGAAGACCCGTCGCGCGAGCCCGAGGAGTCCATGTGGCGCTGGACGGTGTCGCCGGAAAAGGCACCGAACCGTGCCGAGTACGTCGATCTCGAATATCGGCGCGGCGACATCGTCGCCGTCAACGGCCGCAGGCTGTCGCCGGCGCGCGTGCTCGAAACGCTCAACAAGTTGGGCGGCAAGCACGGCATCGGCCGGCTCGACCTGGTGGAAAACCGCTACGTCGGCATGAAGTCGCGCGGCTGCTATGAAACCCCCGGCGGCACCATCATGCTGAAAGGCCACCGCGCGATCGAGTCGATCACGCTCGACCGCGAAGTCGCGCACCTGAAAGACGACCTGATGCCGCGTTACGCGTCGCTGATTTACAACGGCTACTGGTGGAGCCCCGAGCGCAAGATGCTGCAGACGATGATCGACGCGTCGCAGGCGCGCGTCAACGGCCGGGTGCGCATCAAGCTGTACAAGGGCAACGTGATCGTCGTCGGACGCGATTCGGACCATGACTCGCTGTTCGATCCCAACATCGCGACGTTCGAAGACGACGCGGGCGCCTACAACCAGATGGACGCCGCCGGCTTCATCAAGTTAAATGCGCTGCGCATGCGCATCGCGGCAAACCTGCAAAGCAAGCGCAAATAAGGAACCGCCCGTGGCCAAATTCGACAATGTGAGCGTCACCAAAAAAGCGAACGTTTTTTTCGACGGCAAGTGCGTGAGCCACACCGTGCATTTTGCCGACGGCAGCCGCAAGTCCGTCGGCGTGATTTTTCCGGCGAAGCTCACGTTCAAAACCGGCGAGCCCGAGCTGATGGAAATCACCGCCGGCAAATGCCGCGTGAAGTTGCCTGGCGACAGCGACTGGCGCACGTTTCACGCCGGCGACAGCTTTAAAGTACCCGCCAACAGTTCGTTCGACATCGAGCCGCTCGAGACCCTCGACTACGTCTGTCATTTCGGTTAGCGCACCGCGCACCCCGCCGGAAGATCCGGCTGATGGCGTCGAACGAGAGTAAAATCACCCGCCATGACCACTATCGCCGTAGTCAAAAAGAACGGCCGCACCGCGATCGCCGCCGATACGCTCACCAAATGGGGCACCGGCAAGGAGTCGGCCGCGTACATCGCGAACAATAACAAGATCGTGCGCGCCGGCGACACCTACATCGGCGCATCGGGCTCGGCGACATTCAAGACCATCATGCACGACTACTTTGCGCGGCCGAAAACGAAGGCGAACTTCGACACGACGATCCGGATTTTTCGCACCTGGCAGACGTTTCACGCGGCGCTGAAGGAAGAGTATTTCCTAGTCACCGCCAGCGACAAGGACGACTCGCTCGAATCGAGCCGCTTCGACGTGCTGCTCGCCAATCCCTGCGGAATTTTCGGCGTGGGGGCGCACCGCACGGTGCAGGAATACGTCAAGTTCTACGCGATCGGCAGCGGCACCGATGTCGCGCTGGGCGCGATGTACGGTGTTTACGACGATCCGAAACGCTCGGCCGAGGACATCGCGCGCTTCGCCATCGAAGCGGCTGCAGAATTCGACGACGCGACGGGATTGCCGGTGATGTCACATTCCATGAAAATGCAGCGCAGTTAACCGCCGGAGAAGCACTATGCCATCGTTCGACATCGTGTCCGAAGTCAACCACGTCGAAATCAAGAACGCCGTTGACCAGTGCAACAAGGAAGTCTCCAACCGCTTCGACTTCAAGGGCTCCGACGCGCGCGTGGAAATCCAGGACGCCGGCAAGCAGAAAGTGCTGATGGTGTTCGCGGACGACAACTTCAAGCTGGGCCAGGTCAAGGACGTGCTGACCGGCAAGCTCGCCAAGCGCGCCGTCGATGCGCGCTCGCTCGATCCGGGATCGATCGAAAAAACCACGGGTGACACGGTCAAGCAACCGCTGACGATCAAGGAAGGCGTCGAGCAGGAACTCGCCAAAAAAATCGTCAAGCTGCTGAAGGAAAACAAGATGAAAGCGCAGGGCGCGATCCAGGGCGACGTGGTGCGCGTCTCGGGGCCCAAGAAGGACACGCTGCAGGAAGTCATCACGCTGGTGAAGAGAACCATCACCGACGTGCCGCTGCAGTTCAAGAACTTCAGAGACTAGCGATTAAGTGATTGGGTGACTTTTTTCAATCGCTAAATCACTAAATTGCTCGATCACCCAAATTACCGCAGGCCTTTAATCCAGCGCGCATACACGCCGTCGGCGACCGCGTGCAGTTTCGCAAGGCGCTGCTCACCGCCCTCCTTGATCGCCCCGACGGTTTGCACGGCGGGGCTTTTGCTGCGGGCGATTTCGCGCGCGCCCGACTCGCACCACGATTCGATCATGTCCGGCGTCATCTCGATGTGGCACTGCATGGCGAGATGCGGGCCGAGCGCGAACGCCTGATTCTCGCAATACGCATTGGTCAGCACGCGTGCCGCACCCGGCGGCAGCGTGAACGTTTCGCCGTG
>CAZEAX010000491.1:3474-3791 GCA_964510405.1 uncultured Streptomyces sp.
GCGACGGGCAAGTCGACGACCGCCACCTCGCCCCACCCGATTTCCTTGACGGGATTGCGCGACACCGAGCCGCCCAGTGCTTTCGACATCAACTGCCCCCCGAGACAATGACCGAGCACGGGCACAGCAGCCGCGACACTGTCGCGTATGAGCTTCAGCACGGGCGCGATCCACGGAATGTCGTCGTTGACGCTCATCGGCCCGCCCATGAAGACGAGACCGCAGAACGCGCGCGGATCCGGCGGAACCGGTTCGCCCGCGTCGACGCCGAAAATGAACCAGGGAAAATCGTGTCGATCGAGATATGTGGCAAAAAA
>CAZEAX010000492.1:0-3772 GCA_964510405.1 uncultured Streptomyces sp.
AGCCAGCCCTGACGATCAATGCCCGCTATGCCGTGGAAGCCGTGATCGGCGCGATGGAAGGGCTGGTCGACCCGCTGATCCACTGGTGCGTCGACGGATCGGTATTCGGCAACAAGGGAGAGTGGCTGATCGATCAAACGAGCGGCTACTGGTCTATCGCGGAGAAGATGTCGCAACTCGGAATCGAGGTCGAGAAAGCCGACGTCGAACGCATCTTGAAGGAAGTACAGGCGGAACTCCTGACGGTGAGGCGCACGCTGCGCGACGACGAGATCCGCGCGATCGCGATGAAAGTCAAAAGCGCGGCCTGAAGTGTTGCTTGCGGTACGCAGGCATTTTTTTAACACGCGGCGCGCGGCGCTGGCGGCGGCCTGCTTTTGTTGCGGGCCGGCCTGTCACGCCGCGGCGTGGCCCGACAAGCCGGTTCGCTTCATCGTTGCATTTCCGGCGGGCGGCAATGCCGACCTCATCGGCAGGCTGGTTTCGCAGGAATTGACGACCGCTTTCGGCCGCAACTTCATCATCGACAATCGCGGCGGCGCGGGCGGCGTGATCGCCGAAGAGATCACGGCAAAGTCCGCTCCCGACGGCTACACGATGCTGCTGGTATCCATCACGCATGTCGTCAACCCGAGTCTGCACAAGAAGCTGCCGTACGATCCGCACAAGGACTTCACGCCGGTTTCGCTGGTAGCGTCAGTGCCCAACGTTCTGGTCGTCAATGCGTCCGTGAATGTGAAATCCGTTCCGGAATTGATCGCGCTCGCGAAGGCGAGACCCGGTCAGCTTAACTACGCATCGTCGCAAGGCACTTCGCTGCATATCTGCGGTGAACTCTTCAAGGCCATGGCCGGCGTGGACATCGCCAACATCAACTATCGAAGCGGCGGCCTGGCAGTGCCCGATCTCGAATCCGGCCGGGTGCAGATGGCGTTCTCTTCGATCTCGACCGCACTCGCCATGATGAAGACCGGCAAGGTCCGCGCATTGGCGGTCACCAGCGCAAAGCGGTCGCAGGTTGCGCCGGACCTGCCGGCGATCGCGGAGTTCGTGCCCGGTTACGAGATGACGGGATGGCTGGGCATTCTGGTGCCTGCCGGCACTTCATCGGCAATCGTAAATCGTTTGAGCGAGCAAATCGCGAAGACCGTGCGCGAGTCCGGGATCCAGCAGCGCCTGCTCGCAATCGGCGCCGACCCGGTCGGCAGTTCGCCCGCGGAGTTCGCGCGTTTCCGCCAAGCCGAGTTCACGAAGCTGTCCGAAGTGATGGCCGGTGCCGGTATCAGGCCTGAGTGACGACTTCCATCACATGCACCCTTCTCCGTGGATGAACTTATGGCCATTAAGCCGAAAAAGACGGTGAATAGCGCGATGCGCCGGATTCGGCCGGATCGAGGCCCGACAAAATCGGTGCGGGTACGGGACAGCAACGCGACCAAAGAAAAAATCGGCAAGGCTGCGGTCAAGGAATTTACCGAGAAGGGATACGAGGGGACGACGATATCGATGGTGGCAAGGCGCGCGGGCGTCAGCAAACAGCTGCTCTGCCATCACTTTCCGACCAAAGAGGATTTGTTCCGCGAGGTGCATGACCTCAGATTCCGACGGCCTGTCGGCGGAGATTCAATACCTTCGCAACTCGCCGATGTAATGGCGGAACGTTTCAAGGCGCGAGCCCAGGATATCGACTATGTGCGCTTCCTGACCTGGGAAGCCGCCAGCGGACGCGGCAGCAGGATACCGGGACGCGATGCCCGTTTACGCAGGATCATCGAGAAAGCATTCGCGATTCGGGAACTGCAGAAGCTCGGCAAGATACCGCCCGATCTGGACCACAGACTGTTGCAGCTCGCGATAACTTCTCTCGCCACCTATCCTTTGGCTTTTCAGCAGATAACGGTCCTCATTACCGGCCGCAATCCCACGAACAAAGCCTTTCAGAAAGAGTGGTACCGGTTCTTGCAGAAATTTGGACAACTTGTTTTCAGAGACTCTTGTCGCACGAAGACCCGTACGCGTAGTTGCTGAACAGCTTCCGGCCAAAAACGGTCACTCATAAGTAAGGTTACAAGTTGCGCGTTATGTGCTCAGCTAACGGTCGACCGGTGATTGTGCACTGCATAACGATTAAGACTGTTCTTTATCCCGAAGCGTCGCGCAAGGAACAAAAAATCGCGGAAACGGGCTCGGCAACGCGTAAATTCGCAATGGTGGTCTCATCCAGGCAAGTTACATCTTGGTTATTATTGTTGCCGTTGATCCAACGTAAACAAAACATCGTGCAACAGCGACCGGAGTTAAAGCCGTGACCGCCATTGGCTCATTCGCTATTGATGTATGCTGTGTATGTGTTAGTTAGCAACCATTTAAAAGAGCGATCGGGAGTCGTTGTCTCGCACCGCATGCAAACGGGAAAAACTCAGCCCGGCTTCCGATGAATCTTCGCCAGATTGAGGCGTTCAAGGCGGTCATGGAAACCGGAACGGTGACCATGGCTGCGGCGCGCCTCCGGATCTCCCAACCCGCCGTCAGCAAATTGCTGCAGCTTTTCGAGCGTAACGCCGGCATGATGTTGTTCGCCCGCGACAGGGGACGTCTGTCTCCGACGCGGGAGGCGCGGTTATTGTACGAGGAAGTCGAGCGCATCTTCCAGGGTGCCGGCCGCGTGCGACAGGCCGCGGAGGAGATTCGGACGCTTCAACGCGGATCGCTCGCAGTTGGCGTAATGCCGGCTCTATCGGTCGGATTTGGACAGGAAATTCTTGCCAGGTTTAAGGCAAAGCCGCCGGAGGTCGCGGTGACGATGCACGCGCGGGAGACCCCGAAACTGGTCGAGCAACTCGTTACGCAACAGATCGAGCTGTTCTACTCGGTGCATCCCGTAGAGCATCCCGAAATTCGCATGGAATCGTTATGCAGCGTGCCGCTCGTGTGCATTCTGCCGCCGCGCCACCGCCTGACGTCGCGACGGGAGATCCAGTGCAAAGACCTCGCAGGAGAGCGTTTCGCTTCCCTTCTTCAGTATTCCGCAACGCGGCGGCGCATCGATCAGGTTTTCGACGACGCGAAGGTGGCGCGCACGATCGCTCTCGAGACGCCGATGGCACCGCCCATACTCGCGTTTGTTGCGCGCGGTCTGGGGGTATCGATCGTTAATCCCCTTTACGTGGGTGCCTTCGCGCCTGCGTTGGTCGTTCGCCCTTTTCGGCCGCGGATCGAATCTGAAATTTTCATGGCGATGCCTCGGGGGCGTCAGCTGTCGGCGCTGGCACAGGCATTCGCGGAGGCGTCGCGGATTCTGGCTGCTGAACTGCAGGAGAAGGACGGCAGCATAGCGTTTCGTTATGGTTGACCCACGAGAAGTGCTTTGACACGCTGCGCCAGCGTATCTATTGTTGTCGCGTCATTTGGACGTGACTGGATTGCCTGAACGATGAATACAAGTCGACTCCTCGCGAACTACGTTTGCGAGCTGCAGGCAGAAGCCCTGCGGCCCGATTGCCGCGAAGCCGCCCTGCGTTGTGTGTTCGACCTGCTGGCCGCCGCCGCCGCTGGCTTTCAGGAACGTAGCTCGCACGCAGTCCGCCGGGTGGCGCTCAGTCAGTACGGCAGCGGCACCGCCGGAATCTGGTTTACGAATCAGCGGACGAGCGTGACCGGCGCGGTATTTTGCAACAGCGCGGCCGCTTCGGCGCTGGATCTCGACGACGGCTTTCGATTGGCGCGTGGCCACCCGGGCGCGGCCGCGATTCCCGCCGCAATTGCCGCCCTT
>CAZEAX010000493.1:0-2545 GCA_964510405.1 uncultured Streptomyces sp.
TAGCGCGAGAGCTGCAGCAAACGCGCCAGCCTGGAGTGCTTTCTTCAACATGATCTTCCCTTTCATTTTTTGACAAAGCCCCATTCAATCACTGTTCAACTGCACCACTAATTACGTCGATCGCTGCCATTCTTCGCGATCGGTACTGCCAGTGCGTCCGCGTCCTTTCGAAGAGGGAAATTTTTGCCTCGAATGGAATTCGACCAGCAGGCCAGCCAATGCAAGAGGCACCACGATCGCCGCCATTGCCAGCAGAAAATTCAAATATGTATTGTCCATCTTATGCGTCTCACACCGCGTCAGACGACCGTCGTCACATCCGCACCACGCGGCCGAATTCGCAGGCGCTGACCGAACGCATGATGGCGGTCATGATCGAGTCGAGAGCGTCGAGTTTCATGCTGATAAAAACGCGGACTTTTGAACTATGCGGTACGGGAGCGGTTTTGAGGATGCCGACGGATTCGCCGCCCGCCTGAAAAATAGCACTGCGCACCTGCAGGACGTCGGCCGATTCGACGATGGCTGAGACTACCGCTTTGTGTTCGCCCGCGGGTGCCGAGTGACGGGCGTGCGGATGGCCGGAATCACCGAGATTGCGATCCCGGGACGTCGCGGTGCGATTGCCCTCGGCAGCACCCGGCGCCTTCAGGAAAACGCCGGCAGGCAAAGATTCAGAAATCATTAATTTGAGCGGGACAGGTTTTTCTGCGGCTGGCGAAAGACCTCGGCCAATGGAGAAGGGTTGCGTAACGGTATTACTGCGAACCAGGGTAGGTGTGCGCCGGTAAGCGGCGCGGCTTCTACGCCGGCGTTCGGCTTCACAATCGGGACTGCAGGAAAGTTGCCTGCCGTAGGCGAACTGCGCGCGTGCCGCCGTTACTTCGTGAACCGTGTCGCAAACCGGGCACTGGTGGCATAACGTGCCTTGTGCCGCACGGTACGATTCGAACGGATCAGGTTCCTGGTACGATCTCAAAGTGCTCATTGCCGGACTCCTTTGCAGCCGCGGAATTGCTTCCGCCATGGCTACAAATTTAAGTCCGTACGCGTAAAAATGAAGTAAAGATCCGCTGTGGCCACGTAAATAACGCGTATATTATTTTGCCGCTGTCGCGTCGAGCGCCAGGTTCAGGCGCAACACGTTGACGCGCGGCTCACCCAGAAAGCCCAGTTGCCGGCCCTCGGTGTTTTCCGCCACCAGCGCCCTGACCTTCGCGACGTCCAGACCGCGCGCTTTCGCGACACGTGCAGCCTGGTATTCGGCGGCGGCCGGGCTGATGTGGGGATCGAGTCCGCTGGCGGACGCAGTCACGAGGTCGACCGGTACCGGCGCCTTGTTACCGGGGTCGGCTTCACGCAACGCCTTGACGCGCCCCTCGACCGCTTCGGTCAGCGCGGGATTGAGCGGGCCCTGGTTCGATCCGCTCGATGCGGTGGCGTTGTTCGGATACGGCGAAGTCGCCGAAGGGCGCGGCCAGAAATGCTTGGGATCGCTGAACGGCTGACCGATCAGCGACGAGCCGACCGCCTTGCCGTTTTGCTCGATGAGGCTGCCGTTCGCCTGGCCCGGGAATATCACCTGGGCAATGCCGGTCACGACGGCCGGGTAGAGTGCGCCGGTAATGGCGGTCATCAAAATCAGCATGACGAGCGCGGGTCTGAATTGGGTAAACATGGCTTTCTCCAGTATAAAGTTCGAAGGGCTCTGCGTTACGCTACTCCGAGCATCACGAGCAGCAAATCGATCGCCTTGATGCCGACGAACGGCGCGATTACGCCGCCCACGCCGTAGATCAGCAGGTTGTCGCGCAGCAGCGCAGCGGCGCCGACCGCGCGATACTGCACTCCGCGCAACGCGAGCGGAATCAGCGCGATGATGATCAGCGCGTTGAAAATAACCGCCGACAGAATCGCGCTGTTGGGCGTCGCGAGATGCATGACGTTGAGCGCATTCAATTGCGGATACGTGGTCGCGAATGCGGCGGGAATGATCGCGAAATACTTGGCAACGTCGTTCGCGATCGAAAACGTCGTCAGCGAGCCGCGCGTGATCAGCAGTTGCTTGCCGATTTCCACGATCTCGATCAGCTTGGTCGGATTTGAATCGAGATCCACCATGTTGCCTGCTTCCTTGGCGGCCTGGGTGCCGGTGTTCATCGCGACCGCGACATCAGCCTGGGCCAGCGCCGGTGCGTCATTCGTGCCGTCACCTGTCATCGCAACCAGCCGGCCCTGCGCTTGCGTATCGCGGATCAGCTTGAGTTTGGCTTCCGGCGTCGCTTCGGCCAGAAAATCGTCCACACCTGCTTCTGCTGCGATCGCCGCCGCCGTCAACCGGTTGTCGCCGGTGATCATGATAGTCTTGATGCCCATGCGGCGCAGCTCGGCGAAGCGCTCCTTGATGCCGCCTTTGACGATGTCCTTCAATTCGATCACGCCCAGCACGCGCGCATTGCCATTGACGGCTTCCGCGACGACCAGCGGGGTACTGCCGCGCCGCGCCACGCTGTCGACCCCGGTCGACACTTCGTCCGGAAACTTG
>CAZEAX010000493.1:2555-3745 GCA_964510405.1 uncultured Streptomyces sp.
AGCCTTTCCATATCATCATGGTAGACGCGCCGGCACCCTTGCCGGTGACGTAGGCGCGGATCGCATCGGCCGCGCCTTTGCGCACTTCGCGGCCGCCGAGGTTGACGCCGCTCATGCGCGTTTGCGCCGAGAATGGAACGAAAGTGGCTCCTAAAGCCACGATGTCGCGCTCGCGCAAGCCGAACTTCTCTTTCGCCAGCACGACGATCGAGCGTCCTTCCGGCGTGCCGTCGGCGAGAGAGGCAAGCTGTGCAGCATCCGCCAACTCGCTGTCCTTGATGCCGGTCGCAGGCAAGAACGCTGCTGCCTGCCGGTTACCCAGCGTGATGGTGCCGGTCTTGTCGAGCAGCAGCACGTCGACGTCGCCGGCGGCCTCGACTGCGCGACCCGACACCGCGATGACATTCGCGCGCAACATGCGGCCGATGCCGGCCAGGCCGATTGCGGACAGCAATCCGCCAATGGTCGTCGGGATCAGGCACACGAGCAGAGCAACCAGCACGGTGATCGTAATCGGATTGCCCGCTTTCGAAACCTCCACTGCGTATATCGAAAACGGCAGCAGCGTCGCGGTCGCGAACAGGAACACCAGCGTCAGCTTGACCAGCAGAATAGTGAGCGCGATTTCGTTCGGCGTTTTCTGCCGGCGCGCGCTTTCGACCATTGATATCATGCGATCGAGGAAGGACTCGCCGGGGTTGGTCGCGACGCGCACCACGAGCCAGTCGGACAGGATGTGCGTGCCGCCGGTTACGGACGAAAAATCTCCGCCGGATTCGCGAATCACCGGCGCGGATTCACCGGTGATCGCGGACTCATCGACCGACGCAACACCTTCAAGGACCTCGCCGTCCGCTGGAATGAAATCGCCGGCCTCGACGAGATAGAGATCGCCCTTGCGCAACAGGGTAGCGCTAACCTTGGTCACCGCGGCATTGCGTTTCGGTTCGGCCAGCTTTTTCGCGACCGTATCGCGTTTCGCCGAGCGCAGCGCATCCGCCTGTGCCTTGCTGCGGCCTTCGGCGATTGCTTCGGCGAAATTGGCGAACAATACCGTGAACCACAGCCACAGCGTAACGGCGAGTATGAAGCCCGTGGACGCCTCGCCGTGCCCTGCCAGCGCCTGAAACCAGAGTATGGTGGTCAGGATGCTGCCGACGTAGACCACGAACATCACCGGATTGCGCCAT
>CAZEAX010000494.1:0-3718 GCA_964510405.1 uncultured Streptomyces sp.
TCGATTCGATCATCGCGGATTCTTCGCCGCAGATGTAGGCGCCGGCGCCGCGCCGAAGAAAGATCGGCGGCAACGGACACGGCGGATTTTTTTGCAATGCGGCGATTTCGCGCTCGAGGATTGTGCGGCAGCCCGCGTACTCATCGCGCAGATAAACATAGACTTCCGAAATCTGCGCCGTCCACGCCGCAATCAACATGCCTTCGAGAAAGCGGTGCGGATCGCGCTCGAGGTAATAGCGGTCCTTGAACGTTCCCGGTTCGCCTTCGTCGATGTTGACGGCCATCAAGCGCGGACTGCGTTCGCCGCGCAGAATGCGCCATTTGCGCCCGGTCGGAAAACCCGCGCCGCCGAGACCGCGCAGGCTCGACGCTTCCATGGTTTTCAGGATGTCTTCCGCATCGCGCCTGCCCGCGAGGCATTGGACCGCGATCTTGTAGCCGCCTTTTTTGCGGTACTCGTCGTAACCCACGTACTTGGCGACCGCGCATTTTAGATTACCCGCTTTCACTTCGGCCTCGACACTGGCTACGGTCGCCCGCGGGACCGGATTCTGCCCGACCACCGCGGCCGGCGCCTGCTCGCAGCGGCCTATGCACGGTGCCGGGATCACGCGCACCTTCGCGCCGAGCGTCGCGCGTAATTTATCGAGCAGCGGTTGCGCGCCGCCGAGTTCGCAGGACAACGAATCGCATACCCGAACCGTGATGGCGGGCGGCGCGGTGCCGCCTTCCTTGATCACGTCGAAATGATGATAAAAAGTCGCGACCTCGTAGACCTCCGCCGTCGCAAGCCCCATTTCGCGCGCGAGCGCCACCATGTGGGCGGCCGCAATGCAACCGTAGCGGTCCTGGATCTTGTGCAGATGCTCGATCAGCAAGTCGCGCCGACGCGGTGCGGTGCCGAGCAGCGCGCGCACTTCGGCGAGCGCGGCGGGCTCTACCGCGCGGCCTTTGGGTTTGCCGCGTTTGTTTTTTTTCTGGTTTGTTGCTTCCAACTTCGCTCCTTCGCGCGCCTGACCGGGGTTCGGACGGCGCACCGTTGAAACAAATTGCGCCTGTGGTTACAGGCGCAATCCAACCCACTCAACGCACAGCGCCGTCGCCAATTACTTCAACACCGACTTCAAGAGCTTGCCCATGTGCGCGGGATTGCGCGTCACCTTGATGCCGCACTCCTCCATGACCGCCAGTTTCTCCGCAGCGGTGCCCTTGCCGCCGGAGATGATCGCGCCAGCGTGCCCCATGCGCTTGCCCGGGGGTGCGGTGATGCCGGCGATGAATCCGACCACGGGTTTGCGCATGTTCGCTTTGATCCAGCGCGCGCATTCTTCTTCGTCGGACCCGCCGATTTCGCCGACCATGATGACCGCCTCGGTCGCCGGATCGTCGTTGAACATCTTCATGATGTCGATGTGCTTCAGGCCGTTGACCGGATCGCCGCCGATGCCGACGCAGGACGATTGCCCGAGGCGCTGTTCGCGCAACTGTCCGACGGCTTCATAAGTAAGCGTGCCCGAGCGCGATACCACGCCGATCGGGCCCTTCTTGTGGATGTGTCCCGGCATGATGCCGATCTTGATTTCATCAGGCGTGATGACGCCCGGGCAGTTGGGGCCGATCAGCTTCGTGCGCTTGCCCTGCATTTTGTATTTGGTGCGTATCATGTCGCGCACCGGGATGCCTTCGGTGATGCAAATCACAAGGTCGAGGTCCGCCTCCACCGCTTCGTCGATCGCGGCGGCCGCGAAGGGCGGCGGCACGTAGATCACCGAAACATTGGCGCCCGTCTGTTCCTTCGCCTCCCTGACGGTCGCGAAAATCGGAATGCCTTCGTACGACTCACCCGGCTTTTTCGGATTTACGCCGGCGACGTAGCAGTTGGCGCCGTTCGCGTATTCCTTGCCCATCTTGGTATGGAATTGGCCGGTCTTGCCGGTGATGCCCTGGGTCATTACCCGCGTGTTTTTGTCGATCAGGATGCTCATTTGCGTTTCCCCTTGCCTGCAGTCTTGCGTGACGCCTTGCGTGCCGTGCGTTTTTTCGCAGGTTTGGACTTGACGCTCTGCTTACGCTTTTTGCTTGAAGCCGCGACACGTTTTGGCGCGGCCTTCTTCGCGGGACGGGATTTCGACCTGGATTTAGGCTTTGCTTGCGGCTTCGGTTTTGACTTCGGTTTAGGTTTACGTTTCGCGGCGGGTTTCGCCTTGGCGGCAGGCTTTAATTTTGCCGCGGGCGTTTGCGCCGGCGGTTTGCCGCTGCCGCCAGTAGCCTTCACAACTTTGGCCGCGGCATCCGCCATGTTGTTGCCGGAAATGATCGGCAGGCCGGAGTCGGCCAGGATTTTCTTGCCCAGATCCACATTGGTGCCCTCGAGCCGCACGACCAGCGGCACGGTGAGCTTCACCTGGCGCGCCGCGGTGACTATGCCTTCGGCGATCACGTCGCATTTCATGATGCCGCCGAAGATATTGACGAGTATCGCTTTCACATGCGGGTTCTTGAGCATGATCTTGAACGCTTCGGTCACTTTCTCGGCCGATGCGCCGCCGCCCACGTCGAGAAAATTCGCGGGGCTGCCGCCGTAAAGCTTCGTAATGTCCATCGTCGCCATCGCGAGACCTGCGCCATTGACGAGACAGCCAATGTTGCCGTCCAGCGAAATATACGAGAGATCGAATTTCGACGCCTCGATTTCAGCGGGATCTTCCTCGTCGAGGTCGCGCATCGCGACGATGTCGGGATGGCGAAACAGCGCGTTGTCGTCGAAATTCATTTTCGCGTCGAGCGCGATCACGTCGCCGCCGCCGGTCAGGATCAGCGGATTGATTTCGGCGAGCGAGGCATCGGTCTCATCGAACGCCCGATAGAGGCCTTGCAACGCGGCACGCGCTTTCGCCACCGACGCTTCGGGAATGCCGATCTTGCGTGCAATGTCGTCCGACTCGCTGTCTTTCAGGCCGGTCGCCGGATCGATAAAAACCTTGTGGATTTTTTCCGGAGTTTTGGCGGCGACCTCTTCGATGTCCATGCCGCCTTCGCTGCTCGCCATCAGGCAAACGCGTTGCGTGCCGCGGTCGACCACCATGCCGACATACAGTTCCTTTTTGATGTCGGCGCCCTCTTCGACCAGCAGGCGCCGCACCTTTTGTCCCTCGGGTCCGGTCTGATGCGTCTTCAGCATCATGCCCAGGATCTGGGACGCGTACTGTTTGACCTCGCCGACCGATTTGGCTACTTTTACTCCGCCGCCTTTGCCGCGTCCGCCGGCATGAATCTGCGCCTTCACAACCCATACCTTGCCGCCCAGCCGATTGGCCGCGTCGACCGTTTCTTCGACGCTGAAACACGGAATTCCCTTGGGCGTGGTAACGCCGTACTTGCGCAGGATTTCTTTCGCTTGGTATTCGTGGATCTTCATGTCCCGCCTTCTCGTTGCGCGCGCAGCAGCCGGTTATGGCATTGCACGCGGGTTAGCGATAACTTAACTGCGGCCGCGCCGACTGGCCTTGACCGCAGTCAATATTGCCGTTTGGGTAAATTCAGACGCATGCGTGCCGCGGCTGTAATCTCTCGCGCACTCTGCTTGGTTTGCCCGCCCTTGTCGCGCGCTCCGTTCCCCGCCGTCGCCTGCGTTGAACCAGCGCGAACGCGCCGCGCAAGTATAGCCGATTCGCCGACTCTCCTGAGACGGCGCGCACTGGGCATGTCGCCGCCGC
>CAZEAX010000495.1:0-3717 GCA_964510405.1 uncultured Streptomyces sp.
GGTCTTCTTCGAGCATGCCGAGGCGGTCTTCGATCTGTTCCGGCGAGTTGTCCTGCACCGGCAGACGCGATTCGCGTGCGGCGCTGTCGGGACGATTGCGATTTCCCCGCATTCCGCCGCCTGGCATTCCGCCGCCAAACTGAGCGAGCGAATCCTGCGCGATGGAAGCTGCAATCGCGCCTGCGAGCATTGCGACCGCGATGGAACTTCGTCGCATGGATAACCTCCTGTGCTAATTCGAGATTCGAATTGCCGACATGGCGCAAGCATTGTCGTTGCCTTCGCAAGCAGCGGTTGCCAAGTGCGCCAATATTTACGGCATTTTTACGTTGGCGTGACGATAATGATGGTTGCAAACTGAGGCGTCAAGGCACATCATGAATTCGGTGATCACTGATCGACAAAAATCCCCGGCCGCGCCCGCGGTCGACGCGTTGCAGGCGCGGCAAGCTCAGCCCGCCAACGCAGGCGTCCTACGCAACTACGGCATCGCGTTGCTGGCGTGCATTTTGACAACTGCGATTGCTACGCCGTTGCGCGAGCATTTCAATTTGCCGAACATCGTCATGCTGTTCCTGCTGACGGTAGTCGTGGTCTCGCTGTGGCTGGGGCGCGGACCGGCAGTGATGGCTTCGTTCGTCAGCGTCGGCTCGTTCGATTTCTTCTTCGTGCCGCCGCTTTTTACCTTTACGGTCGACGATCCGCAGTACTTCGTGACGTTCGCGGTCATGCTCGTGGTCGCGCTGATTATCAGTCACCTGACGGGCGGATTGAAGCGGCAAGCCAACGCCGCCGCCGCCAGGGAGCGGCGCTCCCATGCGCTGTACGAAATGGCGCGGGAACTTGCCGGTGCCGTGGAGATGGCGCAGGTGGCGGAGATCGCGCAGCGTTTTTTGCGCATCGCGATCAATTCAGAGGTGATTTTCCTGCTGCCCGACCAAGGCGGCGAGTTGAAACCGGCCGCAATCCGCGACGGCGGCTGGACGCAGGTCATTGCGCCGCTGATCGCGAAACTTGCTTTTGAAAACACCGCGTGCACGGACCTCGACGCGCCTCATCCGGTCAGCTATTTCCCCTTGAAAGCGCCGACCAGGGTGCAGGGTGTGATGGCGGTCGCTTCACCTTCCCAAAGCGCGAAACCACTTTACGAGCATCACGAGTACCTGGATACGGTCGCATCACTGATCGCGATCGCGGTCGAGCGCTTGCACTATGCCGAGGCAGCGCAGCGCACTTAGTTGCAATATGCTCCGGCAAGCGCGCGCAGGGTTTCAGGCCGGCAGCGCAAACTTGCCTTCGCGGTAAAGTTTGAGACAGGCATCGACGACCGCCTTGTCATAAGCGCTGCCGCTGCCGCGCGCGATCTCTTTAAGCGCGAGTTCTATGCCCAATGACGCTCGGTACGGCCGGTGCGATGACATCGTTTCAACTACGTCCGCCACGGCCATAATGCGCGATTCAAGCAGAATTTCCCCGTCCTTCAAGCCCTGCGGGTAGCCCGAGCCGTCCAGTCTTTCATGATGCTGACGAACGATGTCGGCGATGGGCCAGGGGAAATCCACTTCTTTCAGGATTTCGTAGCCGGCCTGCGGGTGCGTCTTGATAAGCATGAACTCGACGTCGCTGAGCTTGCCGGGCTTGGAGAGGATTTCAGCAGGGACGTTGATCTTGCCCAGATCGTGGACGGCGGCGGCAAGGCGGATGCCGTGAATTTTTTCTTCCGGCAAGCCCATTTCCCTCGCGATAGCGACCGCCAGTTCGCCGGCGCGTCGTTGATGGCCCGCCGTGTATGGATCACGTGCGTCGACGGTGTCGGCTATGGCGTCGATGGTTTGCTCCAGGCTTTTCTGCAAAATCTCCGCGTGATGTTCGTGCTCGTAGGCGTTACGGTCACGCTCAGCCCGGGTTCGCAAAGTTCCTATGCCAAAAGCCAGGTCGCTCGCAAGTTCGGTCAGCAGTTTGACTTCCTCGCTGCTGAATGCATCCGGTTCCGCGGCATAGATCATGAGGGCGCCGAAAGCCCGGGTGTCGACGAGCAGGGGAATGGAGATGCTGGAACCATAACCGCGTTTCAATGCCTCTGTGCGCCAGGGGGCCATCCGCGGATCCGTCGCGATATGTTTCGACACTACGGTCTGGCGCGTGCGGATACAGGTGCCCGTGGGGCCCCGGCCCCTCTCATTGTCCGCCCAGTTGATATTCAGGGTCGCGAGATATCCGGCTTCGAAGCCCGCCTGCGCGATCGGCGTTACCGGTTTTGCCGCTTCGTCTTCGGCGCGACCCACCCAACACAGCCGGTAACCGGCTTCTTCCACTATAAGGTCGCATATCTGCTGCAGCAAGGCGGATTCGTCGGTGGCCCGAATCAGGGTCTCATTGCATTTGCTGAGGACCCGCTGTGCTTGATTGACGCGCCACAGTTGCGCTTCCGTCCGATGGCGTTCGATGACCGAACCGAGAACATTGGCGGCCGACTGCAGGAAGTTGACGTCGTCCGCGGTGAAACTCCGGTGGTGGCGGGTAAAAACCGCGAGCACGCCATATGGGCCCTCGCTGGTGGGTACGACAACACTTGCGCCACTTACCACTGCATGCTCGTGAAGCAGCGCCGTTCCGGCGAACCGCTTTTCGGTTTGCAGATTTTCCACGATCACCGGCTCGTCCGACAGCAGCGTGTAACCGGCTTGCGACTCCGCGCCGAGGCCGACGGTAGCGTGGCCGACGTAGCCGGGCTTCCAGCCTGTGCCGGATTTCATCAGTAGTGCGTCCTGGTTCGGCAGCAGCTCCAGAATCTTGCAGAAATCGACTTCGAGAGCACGCGCGACCTGGTCGGCCGCGTCGTCCAGCATCTGGGACAAAGGAACGCCGCGCAGCGCGCGTTCCCCAAGATCGGCCACGACGGATTGCAGGCGGGCGAGCATGCGGACCTCGCTCTCCGCCCGCTTGCGGGCAGTGATGTCGTATATTGCGGACCGGCTCATTACGTAATTGCCGGCGCTGTCCATGATGGCCGTGGCGCTCAGAAGCACCGGCAGAATCGTGCCATCTTTGCGAACCATGTCGTACTCGAGATCGCGAATCATCCCCTGCGCTTTGAGTTTGGGAAAATTCTCCTGGACGGTTTTCGCGCCTTCGGGGGTGACGACATCGGAAAACTTCAGTTTTCCAATCATCTCGTCGCGCGTGTACCCCAGCCAGGAGAGTTCGGTGTCGTTGACCCGGACGAAGAAGCCGTCCTTGTCTACGGAATGGTATCCGCAGGGCGCATGATCATACAGATCGCGTATCTCTTCCGCGGATTTCTGCAGAGCGTCGGCGCGTTGCCTGATCCAGGCCGAAAGCTGTCCGGCGGTCAAGGCCGTGATGAAGAAAGCCGTTAGCGCTATCCAATTCTTGGGATCGGCGATCGTAAACGCGTACAGCGGCGGCAGGAAAAAGTAGTTGAGGCACAGCATGCCCAGCACCGAGGCAACCAGGCCCGGCCAGCGTCCCCAGCCGGCTGCGATGAAGAGCACCATCAGCAGCATCCCCAGTGCTACGGTCATTTCATTGATGTGGTCGCGCAGCAGCGCGCAGATCGCCGCGACCGCGCCAATGCCGACGACGGCGACCACGTACCCGATACTTCGATTTCGGAACATACTGACCATCTTCCCGGTGGCGAATTCGCAGTATGACGGAATCCGCGCGCGCCGTGCAGTGTTGAACGGGACGGTG
>CAZEAX010000496.1:0-3713 GCA_964510405.1 uncultured Streptomyces sp.
ACGAGGGGCCCGCGACGTTGTAACGGTTCAGGAGCTCGGTGATGTCCCGCGTGAGCGCGTCCTGTCCGATCGGGTTCAGCGCGGCGAACGCTTTGTGCGTCGGGCCGTAGAAGTCGCGGAAGATCTGGATCCAGTGCGCCGCCGAGCGGAAGCGGAAGTTGAAATGCCTGCGCGTCGTGCGGATCGCAGTCGCCTGGGTGCCGAAAAGCTCGCTGATGTGGGCTTCGGTGCCCCACAACGCGGGCGACTTGAGTCCCGCCGGCGGCGGCGTATAGCGGCCGATGACTTTGAACAACTGGCCGATGAAGCCCTCGGGCGTCCAGTTCGCGAGGCCGATGCGGCCGCCGCTGTGCACCACGCGCAGCATCTCGCGCGCGGGCTTCGTGTGGTCCGGCGTGAACATTGCGCCGAACGTGGACAGCACGACGTCGAACATGCCGCCGTTGAATGGCAGGTTTTCCGCATCGGCGACCTCGAATTTCACCGGCAGGCCTTCGGTGGCCGCGCGCACGCGGCCTTTGTCGAGCAGTTCCGGCACGTAGTCGGTCGACGTGACTTCCGCGAAGCGGCGCGCGGCGGCAAGGGTCGCATTGCCGTTGCCGGCGGCGACGTCGAGCACGCGCTGGCCGGCGCGGATGTCGACCGCTTCGGCGAGCGATTCGCCGACGATCTGCAGCGTAACGCCGATGATCGCGAAATCGCCGCTGGCCCAGGTGGCCTGCTGGCGTTGCTTGATCGCCGCGAAATCCGGTGCGGCGGAGGCGGTTGCGGTCTGCTGCGAAGGATTGCGTGCGGTAACTGTGTTCATTTGCGGTTCCTTTAAAAATTTGACTGATCGTCGAGGCTACTTACGTTGTCCGGATCGAAACGGTTACACCAGCGCAACTTTTTATTACCCGTCATGCCTGCGCGGTTATGTAAACGATGTGAACGTGCAATGTGCCGGCGAGGATTGGCAGTATCCGCGAACACCCCGGCGCGCGACATGACCGATCCTCCGGCGTTTTTGCGCGAACCGCCGGAATTGCAGATAATTTGCCGCTATGGACGCGTTATCCGACGTATTGCACGTGCTGCGCCTGTCGGGCGCCGTGTTTCTCGACGCCGAATTCACGGCGCCGTGGTGCGTGACTTCCCAATCCGGGCATCCGTCGACGGGCCTGCTCGGCGACAGCGAGCACATCGTGTTTTTTCACTGGCTGATCGCGGGCCGCTGCAAAGCGCGCCTCGCGGCGGGCGGCGACACGTTCGAAATCGCGGCGGGCGATCTCCTGCTGATGCCCAACGACGAGGCGCATCTGATGGGCAGCGATCTGCAGATCGAGCCGATTCCGGCCGATTACCTCGTCAAGCCGGGTGCTGACGGCGGGCTGTTGCGCATCGAGCATGGCGGCGGCGGCGAGACCACGCGCTTCGTGTGCGGGTTTCTCGCGTGCGACAAGCGGCTCTCGCGCCCGGTACTCGAGGCGCTGCCCGGCATGCTGCGCGTGCCGTTCGGCGACGATCCCGCGACGGCGTGGCTGAAGAGCCTCTTGCATTTGGGCGCGCAGGAAACGATGGCGCGCCGGCCCGGCAGCGACACGGTGCTTGCGAAACTCTCGGAGCTCTTGTTCGTCGAGGCGATCCGCCGCTACAGCGAGACGATGCCGGCCGGGCAGACGGGCTGGCTGGCGGGACTGCGCGACCGCTTCGTGGGCAGGGTGTTGACGCTCATGCATCAGAAACCCGGACACGAGTGGACCGTGGATGCACTCGCGAATGAAGCGGGCTTGTCGCGCTCGGCGCTCGCGCAGCGCTTCACCGAATTGATCGGCCAGCCGCCGATGCAATACCTGACGCGCTGGCGCCTGACCGTCGCCGCGCAACGCCTGCGCACCGACGGCGCGAGCCTCGCCGCCGTCGCCGAACAAATCGGCTACGAATCGGAAGCCGCGTTTAACCGCGCGTTCAAACGCGAGTTTGGCGTGCCGCCGGCGACATGGCGGAGGACTCTTGGCGCAAGCGCGCCGGCGTGACTCATCCTGTGAATGAACCGGCGCCCGCGAAGGCGCGCACGCCATGATGCGCGCGCTCGCGGCGGGCGGCGGATTCGTTGCGGGCTATTTCATTCCGACGCTGGCATTCATCGCGGTCTATTATCTCGGCCGCGCCCCGTCCGCGAGCGGACACGCCTCCACAGTCGGCGATACGCTCATGGTGATGTATCTCGCCGCCGCCTACGCGCTGGCGGGCGGCATTGCGTACACCGCGATTGCCTCGGCATCGCGCAACTGGCGGCAGCGTCCCGCGCGTCAGGCGGCGGCGATCAGCGCGGCGGTCGGCGTGGCGGGGCAAATTCTGAACTGGACCGGTCTTTCGATCGTCGCGCTGCTGCCGCTCGTGCACGTGCTGCCGCGCAACGTGACCACGGTGCTCGGCATCGCGATGCCCGGCGTCGTCTGCGGTGTCGCCGTACTGATCTGGTCGGCGGCGCGGCCGGCCGGGACGCCGGTAGCGGGACCCGGCGCGGATCGCGGAAGTTGAAGCCGATTTGCCGTAATCCGCCGCGCCTGCCGATAAGTCATTTATGTGACAGCCGCGAAGAGCGGGGCTACACTGGTCGCCGTGCACGGAGGTAACGGATGAAACGTCTGTTGATCGCCATGTTGATCGGTGCGCCCGCAATCTGCGGGGCGCAGGGCCTGCTCGACTTTCGCCACGACCTCGCCTTCGAAACGCGCACGGTCAATGCGCTGGCCGAACGCACTTACCGCGCCCGTATCGGCGCGCTCGCCGCGGACGGCCGGCTCGACGCCGATCCCCGACTGCTGTCCCGTTTGCACGGCCTCGTTGCGAAACTGCGCGTGGGTGCGCGCGTCGAGCGCGCGGACGCCGCCGCGTTGTCGTGGGAAATCCACACGTGCCGGCGCTGCGACGAAAACGCCTCGGCGATGGCGGGCGGGAAGCTGCTCGTCAGCGAGGAGTTCGTTGCGCAGTACGCGCTCACCGACGACGAGCTCGGCTACGTGCTGGCGCATGAAATGGCCCACGTGCTCGCCGAGCACACGCGCGAAATCGCCACCGCCGCGCGTTTCTTCGTCGGCAACGGCCGCAATCGCGACTACGAGGACATTCAAAACGAGCTCGACGAGAGCCTGCCGCTGGTGCTGCGCATGTCGCCGGTCTACATCCAGCAGGAACTTGAGGCCGATTACATGGGCTTCATAATCGGCGCGCGCAGCGGCTGCGACCCCGAGGCGATGCTGCGCATGCTGGCCAAGCTCGACGCCAATACCGGTTCGTCATTCGCGCCGCATCCGAGCGGCACGGAGCGTTCGCAACGCGCGGGCGCGATGCTGCAGACGGCTCAACGCATACGCGAAGCGGGAATTCCCCGCTAGTAGGGCCCGGCAACGCGGCCCGGTTTTTTTCGTGCGGCCTTCACGCGGTTGCAACGTGCAGCCGCCATATTTTGCGGGCGGACAATTTGTCTCAACGTAAAGCTCCTCCTTGACGCCCTTCGGCCCATGGCCGGGGGCGTTTTTTTGGCCGGCCCCGCCCGTTATTTTTTCTCCGTTTGTTTCCAGCCGTCGCCGGGATTGTAGTCCGTCATTTTCGTTGCGATCATGGTGGTCGTCTTGCCCAGATTTTTTTCGTAGACCTTGCCGTCCTGGTTGACGATGAACGTCATCACGCCCGAGGCGCCATAGCGCGCCGGATACGCGAGCACCGCA
>CAZEAX010000497.1:0-3705 GCA_964510405.1 uncultured Streptomyces sp.
GGGGCGCCGACCGCGACGCGAACTCAAGCCCGCGTTTTCAGGGGTGTTATGCGAATCGCGTGTCCGCATCTTCGAAGGAATTGACCTGAGTCAATAGGCCCCCTCACGGATCATCAATAATTTCAGCATCACGCGCGCGACATCCGCGCCGCATACCAGGCAGAGGTGAATCATGGCTGAAACCGCGAAACCCGTCGCACCCGAACAGGAAGTCCCGCATGGCGTCGAATGGTGGCGGATCGCGTTGCCGTTCGCCGTTACGATCATCATCGCGCTGCTGCCTGCGCCTCAGGGCCTCGCCCAGCACGCGTGGTATTACTTTGCGATTTTCTCGGGCGTCATCGCTGCGCTGGTGACCGAACCGCTGCCGAATCCCGCCGTTGGCATCATCGGTATCACGCTCGTCGCGGTACTCGCAGGGCAGGTGCTGTTCAGCCCCGCCGAGGTCGCCAAGCCGGGCTTCAAAGTTGCAGGCGAGGCGATCAAGTGGGCGCTCGCGGGTTTCGCCAGCAGCACGGTTTGGCTGGTGGGCGGGGCGTTCATGTTCGCGCTGGGGTACGCGAAAACGGGGCTCGGGCGCCGCATCGCGCTCCTGCTGGTGCGCGCGCTTGGCAAAAGCACGCTGATGCTCGGCTATGCGACGACGATCGCGGATACGATACTCGCGCCGTTCACGCCGTCCAATACCGCGCGCAGCGCAGGCACGATATTCCCCGTCGTCATCAATCTGCCGCTGCTCTACGATTCGAAACCCAACGATCCGTCCGCGCGCAAGATCGGCGGTTACGTAATGTGGACCACGTTTGCCGCGGGCTGCGTCACCAGTTCGCTCTTCATGACGGCGTGCGCGCCGAACTTTCTCGCGCTCGAGTTCATCAAGAAAATCGTGCACGTCGAAATCACTTACCGTCAGTGGATGATGGCGACCCTGCCGTGGGCGCTGCCGCTGCTGCTGGCGCTGCCGCTGCTCGGCTGGCTGTTCTATCCGCCGGAAATCAAGCGCAGCACCGAGGTGCCGGCATGGGCCAACGGCGAGCTCGAAAAAATGGGACGGATATCGACCAGGGAAATCATCCTGGCGGTGCTCGTGCTGATGGCGATCCTGCTGTGGGTGTTCGGCGGCGATTACGTCGACGCCGCAACCGCCGCGTTCGTCGTCATCTCGCTCATGCTGATCTTCCGCGTGATTACGTGGGGCGACATGGCGAAGCACCACTCGGCATGGACCACCATCGTGCTGCTGGCGACTCTCGTGACGATGGCCGACGGGCTCGCGAAAGCCGGTTTCATCAAGTGGTTCGCGGAGTTTGTCGCCGCGAATGTCGGCGGCTTTTCGCCCACCGCGGTGGTGCTCGTGCTCGTGTCGGTATACTTCTTCGCCCACTACATGTTCGCCAGCCTCACCGCGCACACGTCGGCGATGATGCCGATCATGTTGGCGGTCGGCATCGGCATCCCCGGCGTTCCCGCCGACAAACTCGCGCTCGCGCTGGCGATGACGACCGGCATCATGGGCGTCATCACGCCGTATGCGACGGGCGCCGCATTGCCCTACTACAACAGCGGCTACATCCCGCCCGCGCATTTCTGGCGTCTCGGCGCAATCTTCGGCATCATCTTCCTCGGCGCGCTGTTGCTGATCGGCGTACCGCTGCTGATGGGAAGTTAACCTGACCTGACCGCCGGCTGGCAGTCGCCTCCGCGCGTCACGCCGCATTGCCGGGCGGAGCGGCGGCGCGCAGCCGTTTTTGCCTTCGCAGTTTTCCCCGGCGGCGCGCTCGACACGCGCCGGTTTTTGCGCCATATTCTGCAAAGACCCGGAGGGAGAATAAAAATGGCGTCGCTCGTTCACGTGAACCCCTTGGTTCGCAGCGGCATGCTGCGCGCAGCGCTGGCCGGCTGGTTGTGCGCGGCGTGCGCGGGCGCCGTCGCGCAACCGTATCCGGCGCGACCGGTCCGCATCATCGTCGCGTTTCCGGCCGGCGGCGGCAACGACGTCATCGCGCGATTTTTCAGCGCGCGCCTGACGCCGCGGCTCGGCCAGCAAATCGTGATCGACAACCGCGGCGGCGCGAGCGGCATCATCGGCACCGACATCGTGGCGCGCGCGGCACCCGATGGTTACACGCTCCTGTTCACGTCGCTCACGCACTCGATGAACGAAGCAATCACCAAGCTTCCCTACGACACGCTCAAGTCGTTCACGCCCGTATCGATTCTCGGCCGCGGCACCAACGTGCTGGTGGTCAACCCGGCGCTGCCGGTGCGCACGATCCAGGATTTCATCGCGCTCGCGAAAGCGAAACCGAAACAGATCAACTACGCCTCGACCGGCGTCGCCGGCATGCATCATTTCGGCGGCGAAATGTTCAAGCGCGCCGCGGGCATCGACATTACGCACGTGCCCTTCAAGGGCGGCGGGCCGGCGGTCGTCGCCGTGATGGCGGGCGAAGTGGACATGATGTTCTCGACGCTGCCGCTCGCGCTGCCGTACATCCGCGCCGGCCGGCTGCGCCCGCTCGCCGTCGGCAGCACCGCGCGCTCGCCCCTGCTGCCCGATTTGCCGACGCTGAACGAAAGCGGCGCGCCGGGCTACGAGTTCACGGTGTGGTGGGGCATCGTTGCGCCGGCCGGCACACCGGCGCCCATCGTCAACCGGCTCAACGCCGAGTTCAACACGATATTGTCGGATCCCGAGGCGGCGAAGCAACTCGCGACCGAAGGCGCCGAGGTCACGCCGTGGACGCCGGAGCAATTCGGCGCGCTGCTCGCCGACAACGTCGCGATGTGGAAGCGCGTGGCGCGCGAAGCCAACATACGCGCCGAATAAAATGCCGCGCGCGTTGCATCCGTACGTCATCGCGCTATGCGCGCTCGCGACGCCGTGCGCGGCGCAAACTTACCCCGCCAAACCGATCCGCATCATCAACACGACGACTGCCGGCGGACCGGCCGAACTCACGGCGCGGCTCGTCGGCCAGAAATTCACCGACGCGTGGGGCCAGCAGGTCGTGGTCGATTCGCGCACCGGTGCGGGTGGAACCATCGGTGCGGAAATGGTCGCGCACGCCGCGCCCGACGGCTACACGCTGCTGCTCGGTTCCGGCTCGTCGATGGTGATCGCACCGCAACTGCAGCAACGCATCGGCTATGAACCGCTGCGCGATTTCGCGCCGGTCAGCATCGTCGTGATGGCGCCGTTCGTGCTGGTCACGCATCCGTCGCTGCCGGCGAAGTCGGTGCAGGAATTGGTCGCCGCGGCAAAAGCGAATCCGGGGCGCTACAACTTCGGTTCCGCCGGCACCGGCAGCACCGCACACCTCGGCGCCGAGCAGCTCAAAATGCTCGCCGGCATCGATATCCGGCATATACCCTACAAGGGCGCGCTGCCGGCCGCCGCCGATCTCGCCGCGGGACAAATCCAGATTTTGTTCAACAGCATGGCCACCGCATTGCCGCATGTAAACGCGGGCCGCATCAATCTGCTCGCCACCGGCGCGACGGCGCGCTCGCCGCTGATCCCGAATACGCCGACGCTCGCCGAAACTTATCCGGGTTTCGAAGTTGTCACCTGGTACGGCATCGTCGCGCCGGCGAAAACGCCGCGCGCGCTGGTGCTGAAATTGAGCCGCGAAATTGCGCGCGCCGTTGCAAGCCCCGAGTTGATCGCGCGTTTTTCCGGGCTCGGGCTCGACCCCAATCCGT
>CAZEAX010000498.1:0-3689 GCA_964510405.1 uncultured Streptomyces sp.
CCGCGAAGAATCTCTAGTCATGGCGCAGCAGATCAAAGTGCATGCCGAAAAGCGCGGCATGACCGCCGCGCAATTCGCGCTGAACTGGGTGCGCAACAACGCGCTGGTGACGTCGGTGCTCGCCGGTCCGCGCACGGAAGAGCAATGGCAGGAATATCTAGGCGCGCTCGCGTTCAAGCTCACCGACGAAGACGAAGCGCTGATCGACGGCATGGTCAAGCCCGGCCATCCGTCGACCCCCGGCTTCAACGACCCGAAGTTCCCCATGCTCGGTCGCGTCGCGCGCGCATGACCACAATCGATTGACCCATCCCCGCCCCGGTCTCCCCTTGCGGGAGCTTCGAAGCGCGATCGCGCTCAACCGCCCGGCGAATCGACTGTGGTCGGTTACGGTTTCTGCTCCAGGTTGATCAGGGCGGAAGTTCCGACCGTCGATCCCCCCAGGTGAGCCGCGACTTCATACGTCTGCATCCGGTCGGCCATGACCACCATCGCAAATGCGGCGGGGTTGCGATGAATTTTCACCGAGACAACCTTGCCGTATTTCGCGCAGTGTTCGGTGACGATCTGCGCGAGTTTTGCGTCAGGCTCTTTTAAATCGACGAGCAGCATGGGCTGTCCCTTTATCGTCCACTAAGGACTTACTTCCATAATCACGAGGGCTTTTTGACGCGGCCGGAAGCTTTCGACCGTGTGCCGATTCCTGCTTTGTTGCCAATGACCGCGAGTTATCGATATCCACCTCGTGCACGATCGAACCAGCACTGTCCATCTGTATTGATGCGCTGGCGGGCTTGTTGCGATGGGCAGGTCGTATTCCTCGGGCGTCGCCAATTCCGGCGCATCGGCGGGCCGCGAAGGCCGGCGCGACGGCCGCGCATGTATCCACTTGCCGCACGACCGGACGAGCGTCGCCGAATCCGATCGGCCGCAGGTATTGAAAATAGGCGTGAATTGCATTCGGGCTTCCTCACCAGGCGTTTGACTGCGAGCCATACTATCTCCCTTCGGAACCCATGACAACGGAAAGCAAGCGGCCCCGGTCCGCCACCGGCGACCCTGGATTCCCGCCTGCGCGGGAATGACGGGCGTATAAAAGAAGTGACCAGCCCCGGGTCTGTCATCCGGAAAAAATTCCCCGGCCTACCCGCGTCTTATTACGTCAGAAATTCTTAAAAAACTTTTCGGCCAATGCACGAGGCGAGTAGATGGTCACGCCGGCGTATGCGCGGCCATAACCGGCGCCAAAGTGCGTGTGATCGCCGGTGACCAGTGCATCGCAGCGCAAACGGATTGCCGCGGCCAGGACCGCGCGGTCTTTTTCCGGAAGCCAGTTGACCAGGCGTAATTCAGGGCCGGGCGCCTGTGCGGGGCTCACATGCAGGCGCTTGAGCAAAGTGTCCAGTTGGATCAATGCAGACGGCTCTTTCGCGGCGAGATTCCGGCGTGCTTCAATCACGACGTACTCGTCAACTCTGCAATCATGCCCGTGCGCGAGCAGCAGGTGCAGCAATTCGCGGACTGCGCCATCGGATTTCGCCGCAGAGAACAGGATGTTTGCATCGAGAAACACCCGCATGGCAATACCCGCTATCTAGCGGGAGGATTTGCGCTTGGGCCGCGCCGGGCGCCTGCCCGCCGCCGATTTGGTTCCGAGATAAGCGGCAAGTTCCTGCTCGGCGAGATCGAACTCGCGCACACGCTGGGGCGTATACAGCTCGAGCGGAAGCGTGATGGCCGGACGCAGCAGCAGACCCTCCGGCGTTGTTTCCGCGATCAGATGGTCTTCCGCTTTCAGTCCGAGCGCCCGGCGCAGCTTGGCGGGCAGCGTAATCACGCCGCGGCTGGTGATGGTGACATTGGCCTTCATGCGTTGCAGTATAGCAGAATTACTGCAAAACGGCTGCGACAATCCGCAATGAGGTCAAACCCCGATGCTTCCACCTGCTATACTCCGCCCCACGCGGCCTTGTTGACCAGTCCCCCTGCCGCTGTCGCTTCCGACACTCCCTTATCGATCAGCCTGTGACTGGCGCCTGACAACAGGTGACAGGCAGTCTGTTTCTTGGAAATCCAAATGTCATTTGCAAATCTCGGCTTGTCCGCCGAACTCGTACGCGCGGTCGCCGAACACGGCTATACCATCCCCACACCCATCCAGACGCAGGCGATTCCTGCGGTGCTTAAAGGCGGCGACCTCCTGGCCGGCGCGCAGACCGGCACCGGAAAAACCGCCGGTTTCGTGCTGCCGATCATTCAACTGCTGTCGACGCGCGCAGGCGCGACGACCGCGAGCGGGCGCAAGCCCGTCCGCGTGCTGATCCTCGCGCCGACGCGCGAACTTGCCGCGCAGATCGAAGAGAGCGTGCGCGTCTACGGAAAATATTCGAAGCAAACGTCGACGGTGGTGTTCGGCGGCGTCGGCATCAACCCGCAGATGATCAAGTTGAAGCGCGGCGTCGATATTCTCGTCGCGACACCGGGCCGTCTGCTCGACCTTCAGCAGCAGCGCGCCGTCGATCTGTCGCACGTCGAGATATTGGTGCTCGACGAAGCCGACCGCATGCTCGACATGGGCTTCATCCGCGACATCAAGCGCATTCTCGCCTTCCTGCCCAAGCGCCGGCAGAACCTCTTGTTCTCGGCAACGTTCTCCGCGGAGATCAAGGCGCTCGCCGACGGCCTGCTCAACGCGCCGGCGATGATCGAAGTCGCGCGCCGCAATTCGACGGTGGAAATCATCAGTCAAAAGGTCCATCCGGTCGATCGCGACCGCAAGCGCGAACTCTTGTCGCATCTGATCAAGACGAACAACTGGCACCAGGTGCTGGTGTTCACGCGCACCAAGCACGGCGCCGACCGGCTGGCCGAGCAACTCAACAAGGACGGCATCACCGCGCTCGCGATCCACGGCAACAAGAGCCAGGGCGCGCGCACGCGCGCGCTCGCCGAGTTCAAGACGGGCGATCTGCAGGTGCTGTGCGCCACCGACATCGCCGCGCGCGGCATCGACATCGACCAGTTGCCGCACGTGGTCAACTACGATCTGCCGAACATTCCCGAGGATTACGTGCACCGCATCGGCCGCACCGGCCGCGCAGGCTCGACCGGCGAAGCGATCTCGCTCGTCTGCGTCGACGAGCACGAGTTTCTGCGCGACATCGAGCGGCTGATCAAGCGCGACATTCCGCAGGAAGTGATTGCGGGCTTCACGCCCGATCCGCACGCGAAGGCGGAACCGATATTGCAGCGGCAGGGGAGAGGACAAAGACAGGGCCAGCAACGCGGTCAACAACGCAACCACGGCGGGCAGGCCCAGCCGCGCGGCAAGTCCGGCGGCGGTCATAACCAGGGTCGCGGCGCGCAGACGTCCCAGCAATCGCGGCCGCGGCATCCGGCCGATGCGAAGGCCAAGCCGCAACACGGCCGGCCGAATCAACCAGCCGCGCCCGCGCACCACGCCAAGCCTGCGGCTGCAGCCAAGAGCGGGACGCACGGACATTCAACACCTGCGCCCGCGGCGAAGAAACCTTCTTTCGTCTATCGCTCCGGCGGACGTTTCCGCTAAACCGCGGGAGCATTTTTCCGGGTGGCAGGCCCGGGGCTTGTTTCAATCACCGGGTGGCAGACCCGGAGCTGGTCACTTTCCCTTGCGCGGCCAAGCGAAAGTAACCAAAGGGAAGGCCGCC
>CAZEAX010000499.1:0-1945 GCA_964510405.1 uncultured Streptomyces sp.
CTCTCGGACCGCGAGATGGAAGCGCAGGTGCTCGATTCGATGGACCTCGAGCGCGAGCGCGGCATCACGATCAAGGCGCAGACCGCGGCCCTGCAATATCGGGCGCGCAATGGCGAGACGTATCTGCTCAACCTGATCGACACGCCCGGCCACGTCGATTTCTCGTACGAGGTTTCGCGTTCGCTGGCGGCGTGCGAGGGCGCGCTGCTGGTCGTCGATGCGTCGCAAGGGGTCGAGGCGCAGACGGTCGCCAACTGCTATACGGCTACCGAGCAGGGCGTCGAAGTCGTGCCGGTGATCAACAAGATCGACCTGCCGTCGGCGGAACCCGCGCGCGTTATAACGGAAATCGAAGATATCATCGGCATTCCGGCGCAGGAGGCCATACTTGCGAGCGCCAAGTCGGGCGAGGGCGTGCAGGACATACTCGAGGCGGTGATTGCGCGCATCCCGCCCCCGCGCGGCGATCCCGCGGCGCCGCTCAAAGCGCTGATCATCGATTCGTGGTTCGATAATTACGTCGGCGTGGTGATGCTCGTGCGCGTCGTCGACGGCGCGTTGCGCCCGAAAGACCGCATCCTGCTGATGTCGACGGCTACGCAGCATTTGTGCGAGCAGGTCGGCGTTTTCACGCCCAAGTCGCGCATGAAGGAAAGCCTGTCGGCAGGCGAGGTCGGGTTCATCATTGCGGGCATCAAGGAACTCAAGGCCGCGCGCGTCGGAGATACGGTCACGCTGGTCGAGCGGCCCGCGGTCGCAGCGTTGCCGGGATTCAAGGAAATCCAGCCGCAGGTGTTCGCGGGCCTGTATCCGATCGATTCGAACCAGTACGACGCGTTGCGCGACGCGCTGGAGAAATTGCATTTGAACGATGCGTCGCTGCGTTACGAGCCGGAATCGTCCCAGGCGCTGGGTTTCGGCTTCCGCTGCGGGTTCCTCGGCCTGCTGCATCTCGAGATCGTGCAGGAGCGGCTCGAGCGCGAGTACGGCATGGAGCTGATCACCACCGCGCCGACGGTGATTTATCAGGTCCTGCTGAACGACGGCACGCTGCTCGAAATCGAGAACCCGTCGAAACTGCCCGATCCGTCGAAGGTCAGCGAAATACGCGAGCCGATCATCACGGCATCGATCCTGTTGCCGCAGGACTATGTGGGTTCGGTCATCACGTTGTGCACGCAAAAGCGCGGCGTGCAAAAGAACATGCAGTACCTCGGCCGGCAGGTGATGCTGACCTACGAGTTGCCGCTCAACGAAGTCGTGATGGATTTTTTCGACAAGCTGAAGTCCGTCAGCCGCGGTTACGCATCGCTCGATTACGATTTCAAGGAATACCGCGCCGGCGATCTCGTCAGGCTGGACATCCTGATCAACGGCGACCGCGTCGACGCGCTGTCGTTGATCGTGCACCGCGCCAACGCCCAGTACCGGGGCCGCGAACTCGCGCAGAAAATGCGCGAACTGATTCCGCGCCAGATGTTCGACGTCGCCGTGCAGGCGGCGATAGGCGCGCATATAATCGCGCGGGAAAACGTGAAGGCGCTGCGCAAGAACGTGCTGGCCAAATGTTACGGCGGCGACATTTCACGCAAGCGCAAGCTGCTCGAAAAGCAGAAGGCCGGCAAGAAGCGCATGAAGCAGGTCGGCAACGTCGAAATTCCGCAGGAGGCATTCCTCGCGATATTGCAGGTGGAGAGCAAATGAGCCACGCGGACCCGCATTCCCTTCCGACAGGACGCAATTAAATGAATTTTGCATTGATCATGTTTTCGCTGCTCGTCGTCACGGGCGCGGTGTGCCTGCTCGATTACTACGCTCTGCGCAAGCACCGCGCGGCCGACGCGCCCGAGCCATGGTGGATCGAATATCCGAAAAGCTTCTTCCCGGTCATCCTGATCGTGTTTCTGCTGCGCTCGTTTCTGGTCGAACCGTTCAAGATCCCGTC
>CAZEAX010000499.1:2045-3687 GCA_964510405.1 uncultured Streptomyces sp.
CCGGATGAGAACATCGTCGGCAAGGCGTTCCTGATCTGGTGGAATTTCGACGAGTTCAAACGTATCGGTCAAACGATCAAATGACAGGGGGCGTTATGAAAAAGCAGCGTGGTGTGAGCCTGAGCGGCCTGCTGATGGTTTCGGTGGTGCTGATTTTCGTCCTGCTGCTGGGGTTCAAGCTGTTCAGGCCGTACACCGAATTTTTCGCGCTGCAGAAAATCTTTCGCACCCTGGCGATAAAACCGGAGGTCAGAAACGGCACGCGCCGGGAAGTGTTGGCCGCGTGGTCCGGTTACGCGCAGATCGAAGGCATCAGTTCGATCAGCGGCGACGATCTTGAGATCACGAAGGACGGCAATAACGTGACGATCAGCGCGGCGTATCAGGCGCGCGTGCCGCTGTTTAAAAACTTCACGCTGCTGATCGATTTCAATCCGACTTCGACTTCCTCAGGTCCGTAATCCGGCAGCGAGGCAGTCGATAACAATAGCATGGTTCGTCACCCCCTCGCTGACGTCACGGGATACCCGTTCAGCAATGCCGGTTTGCTGCGGCAGGCACTGACGCACCGCAGCTATGGCGTTCCGCACAACGAACGGCTCGAATTTCTCGGCGACGGGGTGTTGAACTGCGTCGTCGCCGCAGTGCTGTTCGAGCGTTTCTCGCAGGTGCCGGAAGGCGAACTTTCGCGTCTGCGCGCGAGCCTCGTCAACCAGCAAAGCCTGTCCGAGGTCGCGGAGCGGATCGGTCTCGGCGGCCAGCTGCTATTGGGTGAAGGAGAGCTCAAAAGCGGAGGCGCGCAGCGGCCGTCGATACTCGCCGATGCGCTCGAAGCGCTGATAGGCGCGACGTTTCTCGACGGCGGATTTGCCGCCGCCCGCGCGCTGGTGCTGCGCTTGTTCGAGCGGCAGTTTGCAGAGGCGGACCCGCAGACCGTCAGCAAGGATGCGAAGACGCTGCTGCAGGAGTTCCTGCAGGCGCGCCGGATCGCGTTGCCGCAGTATTCGGTGATCGCGACGGCGGGTGAGGCGCACGAGCAGAATTTTCGCGTCGAATGCGCGATTCCGGAACTGAACATCCGCACGCAGGGCGAAGGCAGCACCCGCCGCAGCGCAGAGCAGGTCGCGGCGCGCCGCGCCTATGATTTGGGGACAAGAGGGTAAATGAACGAACCAGCGAAACCATTCCGCACCGGCTACATCGCAATCGTCGGTCGTCCGAACGTCGGCAAATCGACACTGCTCAACCGCCTGGTCGGCCAGAAGCTGAGCATTACTTCGCGCAAGCCGCAAACCACGCGCCAGCGCATCACCGGGATCCTGACCCGTGCCGATGCGCAGCTGATGTTCGTCGATACGCCCGGGTTCCAGACCCGCCACACGAGCGCGCTCAACCGCCACATGAACCGCACCGTCACGCAGGCGCTCAACGACGTCGACGTTATTCTGCTGGTCATCGAGGCCGGGCGTTTCAGCGCGGAAGACCGCGCGCTGCTCGGGCTGCTGCCCAAAAAGCACAAGTTGCTGCTGGTCATCAATAAAACGGACCGCCTTGCCGACCGCGGGGCGCTGCTGCCGTTTATCAGCCAGGTTTCCGCCGAGCATGAATTCGCCGCAATCGTGCCGGTATCCGCATCCCGGGG
>CAZEAX010000500.1:0-3680 GCA_964510405.1 uncultured Streptomyces sp.
GGCGGTTCACCGATTCGATGCACCGCTGATCGGCAAACTTGACGCGCGTCTCGCCGTCATCAACCTGTTTGACCGGGAATACGAGCTGCGCGACGGGACGGGAATCGGCGTGGGTCCACCGGCCTTCGGCCCGCGACGGGCGTTTTATGGCGGCATCAGCAAAATATTCTGATCGATAACCCAAGGGGTAAATATGCAAGATCTACAAGAAGCGTGGACGGCGCTCCGGTTCGGCGGCGCGATGATTTATCCGCTGCTGTTCCTGGCGGTATTGGCCCTGCTCTTTATGCTCGACAAAGCTTTCGTTTACTGGCGATACGTGCGATTGCCGGCAACGTTGCTTGATCTGGTGGAAACGTACGGTTTTGCATGGCCCGACCTGGAACGGCAATTGGCAATGCTGGGCGGGCGCAATTACTTCGGACGCTTTTTCCGGGCGATTCTCGAAAATCACACCAAGCCGGCGTGGTGGGTCGAGTCGCGTGCAGGCGATGAAGCTCAAGTCATCGAGAAAGCGTTAAGCCGCGGATTATGGGTGCTGGAAACCACGGTCACGGCCGCGCCGCTGCTGGGGTTGCTGGGTACGATCACCGGAATGATGCATGCGTTTAACCTGATCGGCGCGAGCGGCCTGGTCGATCCGACCGGGGTGACCGGGGGCGTGGCGCAGGCGCTGATCGCGACGGCGCTGGGTCTGTTCATTGCTCTTGTAGCGCTTTTCGGATTCAACTTCTTCTCGCGGCTGCAATCCCAGACGCTCGACGAAATGGAGCGGCTCGGCACGCGCCTGGTGGACAACATCCGGCTGGGCGAAAACGCAATCAGCGGGGTGCGCCATGAAGCTGCGTAAATCCCGCCAGGCCAGGCGCGGGCGTATCGAGATCATACCCATGATAGACGTGATGTTCTTTCTGCTGGTGACGTTCATGCTAGCGTCGCTTTCGATGCAGAGTTTGCATTCGTTGCCCGTGAATTTGCCCCGCGGACAGGCCGCGCCGATGCAGGCCAAGACCGCCATTACGTTGACGGTGACGGCGGACAGCCAGATCCTTCTCGATAAAACTCCGGTGACGCTATCGTCACTGACAGACACGTTGAAACCGATGTTGCACCCCGACAGCAAGATTATCCTCGCTGCGGACAGCGCGGCGCCGCATGGCATTACCGTGCAGGCCATGCTCAGGGCCCGCGAAGCTGGCGCGCAGCAATTTCTGATTGCCGTGAAGCGTGACCCGTAGCGCGCTATATCTGAATCATCGCGCGTTCGACGATCCGTGGCGGCGTCTGCCGTGGACGCTGGTGGTGGCGATGTTGATCTCAACGGCCTTGCTGTGGGAGTTCGGCCGGTTCATGAACAGACCGGAGCCACTTCCGGAGCCAAAGCCGATCGAAGCGCAAGTCATCGAACTGCCACCACCCGAGGCTCCGCCGCTTCCGCCGCGCGAACCCATCAAAATCAGTAAGCCGATTGCTCCGCCCACACCTCAGCCAGTTCCGGAAAAGTCGCAATTTGTTGCACCCAGGGAAACAACGACTGCGCCGGTGCTGGCACAGCAGCAGTTGCCGCCTCAAACTACTGCGCCACCGCCGCCAAGCCCTGCGCTGATCAGCCGCAACTCGACCACCGACACCGGCAACATGGGCGCGCAGGTGCTCGACAAACCGATGCCGAAAATCCCGGATGACTTGCGCGAGCAGGCATTCAGTGTGGCCGCAGTGGCGCGATTCCGCATCGCCGCAGACGGCACGGCGACGGTGGAACTTGCAACGCCAACACCGAACCTGCGGCTGAACCGACTGCTGCTGGACACGCTCAAGAACTGGAAATTCTTTCCGGCGATGAAGGAGGGCAAGCCGGTCGCGTCCGTGCAGGAAATCCGGGTTCAGTTCGAAGTCAAGTGAACGTCCGCTTCGGGTCGGAAGCAGCCGGTAGTGATCGTCAGCAAACGGCCAAAAGCTGCCTTTCGCGCCGGGGCCACTTTTTGCAATCGAAACGGCGGTCGAGTTTTGCGCGGGGACGATCGCCAGTTCCTGCAAGGTAATCATGGCGAATGGAGAATTTCGGGAAAAGGATTTTATCGACGTGGCAAAACAATTAGGCGCGCAGAATATCGCCGCTATGCGGCAATCCTATTTGCAAAGCCTGAATCAAACACCTACCGAGAGCAGGGTGAGATACAACGCGGGTGGTGGCGGCGGCGGACCTTCGTACGGCTTCGCATCGGCGCGATAATAATTGTAGTTTGTGAAAGTCTGGCGCCTTTCAACGAGTCCAATGGAATTTCGAAATCTCCTTGTTGTTCAATACTTGCGTGCGTATAAACATACTCGCCCGGGATGTTCATTAGTTTGGCCCCGTGACCGGCCGGGGAGATAGGAAACAAAAGTGTCGGGGGCGCACAACAAAACCGGAACCACTTGGGTGCGGTGACGCACAGACCCGCTGTTCCGGAGCGGGCAACCTGCCAGGCATGGTGCGATCTCTCGACCGCGCCGGGAATTCGATAGTTGTGCAAACGACTGCACACATGCCGGTGCATGTTCGCCACGCGGGGAATATCCGCACAATTGCCTGATGGAGGATGTCCGATGCTCAATCACGAATTGCGACAGGATGACGGGATATTGGTGCTAAAACCCGAAGGGCCGCTTGAAGCGACGGACTTCGCGACGGTGACGGGACAGGTCGACGCTTACCTGGAGCAACATGGGGCACTACGCGGCGTACTGATACGCGCAAAATCGTTTCCGGGCTGGAAAGACTTTGGCGCATTGCTTGCTCACCTGAAGTTCGTCAGGGCGCATCATCAGCGGATCGAGAAAGTCGCGGTCGTCGCGGACGGCGCTTTGGCGAACATCATGCCGCGCATCGGCAGCCATTTCATCTTCGCGAAAGTGCGGCACTTCGACTTCGAACGCGAGGACGCCGCGTGGGACTGGCTCAAGAAAAGCGGCGGCACGCCGGCGGCCCCGGCCGCGTGACCACATCAATCCGGATGTTCAACCGGACGGGCGGGGTGGCGCCCGAGAACCGATACAACGCAAATGAGCATCATGACGCCACGATCCCAATCCCCGGCTGATCGATCCTCCGTTTCCGGCGCGGGGCACTGTGGCCTAGCGAACATACAACCGGTAATTTTTACTTTATCTTTCTTCAATGTCGTTGTGCGGTCGCCTTGAAACGCGTCGCCTGCGTCATAGCACGAACGGAACCTGCGTTTACGCTAATCGATTATTGAGAAGGAGTCGCACATGATCTCTTGGGCCGTAACATTCTTCGTTATCGCGTTGATCGCCGCCGTGCTGGGTTTCAGCGGCATCGCCGGCACCGCGGTAAATCTGGCGTGGATCTGCGCCATCATCGGCATCATTTTCGCCGTTGTCTTTGGCGTAATGGGGCGCCGCCCGCCGGGCTAAGTTCGAAGCACTTGCGGCCGGCCGTCCGGGCAATAACCGGCGGCCGGTCGTGCTCCGCAAATACGGCGGAAACAATAAGGTTTTATGCGGAGGGCGTACGCGATGCGGCAACAATTGATGCAATTCGAATTGGAATGGCTGCGTTGCCTTACGACCGGCCGCAAGCTTATTCCGGTATTGCCGGAGGACGTACGCCTCAAGCTTGAAGGTGCACGATTGCTCGAGGCCAAGTCGGGCAAGACCATGATTACGGAGAGCGG
>CAZEAX010000501.1:0-3670 GCA_964510405.1 uncultured Streptomyces sp.
ACCGCATGCGTGAGCAATGGCGCGGTGATGATGAAGATCACCAGCAGCACCAGCATCACGTCGATCAGCGGGATCATGTTGATTTCCGCCATCGGCGCCGATTCGCCGCTTGCTTTGAAGCTGCCGAAAGCCATTTCAGGCGGCTCCCTTGGCGGCGAGCGACGGAGTCTTGAGCGGCATCACCGATGCGACGTCGTTGACGTGCGAACCGGTGGTCAGGAACGAGAAGAGATCGTGTGCAAAGGAATCGAGTTGCGCGAGTACCAGCCGGTTGCTGCGCACGAACGCGTTGTACGCGAGCACGGCGGGAATGGCGACGGCGAGTCCCGCCGCGGTCATGATCAGCGCTTCTCCGACCGGCCCCGCGACCTTGTCGAGCGTGCCCTGGCCGCTCATGCCGATATTGATGAGCGCGTGATACACGCCCCAGACAGTGCCGAACAGACCAACGAAAGGCGCAGTACTGCCGACCGAGGCGAGTACGGTGAGGCCGGCTTCGATACGCGCGGTTTCCTCGTCGATCACGCGGCGCATGGCGCGCGTCAGGAATTCCGCGGTGTTGCCGGCGGCGTCGAGCTTGTTCGCGCCGTGGTTCTGATGATGGCGGGCGGCGAGAATCGCGTGCCATGTAAGATGCGAAAACGGCTCCTCGGGATGCTGTTGACCAAGATGAGTCGCTACCGCCTGCAATGATGGCGCATCCCAGAAGAACTGCAGGAAATGTGTCGTGCGACGGCGCGTCTTCAGCGTTTGCAGCGTTTTGCTGACGATCAGATACCAGGTCGCAATCGACATCACTATCAGCACGATGATAATGGCTTTGCCGATGCCGTCGGTTTGAGCAAGAAAACTGGCGATGCCTGCGGATTGTGCGGGTTCCAAAATCAGCCTTTCAAAGAAAATGTAATCGGTATGAGTACCCACGCCGCGACCGGTTGATCGCCCTGCTTCGCAGGTACGAAGCGCCACCGTTTTACGCTGTCGAGCGCGGCGTCATCCAGCCGGCCGGAACCGCTGCTCGAGCGCAACTCGACTTTATCGGCGGTGCCTTTGGCGTTGACGAGCACGCGCAGCATGACCTTGCCTTGCTCGCCCATGCGGCGCGACAGCGCCGGATATACCGGCGGCGGATTGTCGAGATAGTCGGCGTTGAAGTTGGGCGGTATCACGGGTGCCGCAGCCACGGGCGCCGGCTGAGGCGGCGGCGCAACTACGACCGGCGCGGGCGGTGGCGGCGTGGGCGTCAGCGTTGGCTCGGGAGCGGTCGTGGTTGAGGTGATGATTTGCTGCGATTCCGGCGGCGGGAGCGGGACCCGCGGTTTGACCGGCAGTGGGTTCGGCGGCTCCCTGGGCTTTTCAACGACGGGTTGCGGCGTGATCAGGCTGACCATGATGGGCATGGCGTCGGTTAACGCGGACCGCACAGGTTCGTATTGCAGCAGTGCTGCGATGACAGCGGCGTGCAGCACAACGACGATCGCCAGCCCTGTATAGCGGGTGCCGCGATCATTCGTTTTCCAGCCCGACATTTGCGTGGTGAGTTCCATTGCCCCAATTGCGTAATGGTTATTCCATCCTGCCAAGACCGAGAATGGACTTGACGGGAGCGTGAATATAAATGATAATGATTCGCATTGCAATAACTATCGCTTACTATCATGTACGTATGCCTATGCAACGCGGTCACCGAACGGGAAATTCGCCAAGCGGCCGCGCTTGGTGTTACGGACCTGCAGCAGTTGAAAGATGGTCTCGGTGTTGCGACTTGTTGCGGCGCCTGCGAGCCCTGTGCGCGTGAAATCCTGCAGGAAGAAGCGTCGTGTAAAGGCGGGAGGCGCACGCGCCAGTTCGCGTGAATTGTCTCCGGTGCGCAATACCTTGCGCGTTGCAGTTGCGCCTATCGCTCCCTGACCAGTCCGGTTGCGCCCGCAAATTCCGCCCATAGCCATTTTTCTGTTGTCGCGTAACGATCGCGTGTGTCTGGCGCCGCGCGATGCTATGCTAGGTCTGAATTTTTTACCCGGGGATGCACATGAAAGGCGATAAGAAAGTCATTCAGTACCTCAATAAGGTACTCGCCAATGAGCTCACGGCGATCAACCAGTATTTCCTGCACGGCAGGATGTTCAAGAACTGGGGACTCCACAAGCTTGCCGAGCATACGCATCACGAATCGATCGATGAGATGAAGCACGCCGACAAATTGATCGAGCGCATTCTGTTTCTGGAGGGGCTACCCAACCTGCAGGAACTGCACAAACTATGGATCGGCGAAGCACCGCTGGAAGCGTTGCGGTGCGATCTCAAACTCGAAAATCTCGCTTACCCGGCGCTAAAAGAGGCGATTGCTTACTGCGAATCGGTTGCCGATTACGTGACCCGCGAGTTGTTCGAGGACATCCTCGAAAGCGAGGAGGGGCACATCGACTGGCTGGAAACGCAACTCGAGCTGGTGCAGAAAGTCGGCGAGCAGAATTACTTGCAGTCGCAGATGTCCTGAAGCGTCCGACGCTTCGACCCCGCGCGGCCGCCAGTGGCAAGCGCCAGCTCGCGGCGTAATTTTCTTCGGATTTTCGTTGTTACTAGCGCGCCTTGCGCGGGCGCTTCATCATTCCCGAAACGCAGGGCCCAAACGGCGGATGCACAGACCCGCTTCGTAGTGACTGCCGCTTGTGCCTTTGTTGATATGCATCAAATACTGCCGTTCGCATTGCAGTAGGTTCCTTAAGAGTTCAGTCGGGCCAGCCAGCCGCCGCCAGCCACGCTCGCTTTTGTTTTTTCGGGAGAGCCGATGCGTGTTGGTATGACATTTCCGCTGTCGGGCCCCGCGCTGACCGTGACCCCTTCGGCACCGCAACCCGTCAATAAAACGTGCCTCTCCGTTTCGCCGGGCGGCCCGTCCGCGACAATGATATTGCCACCGCCGCCCGGCAGGTTGTTTCTCATGTTTGAAAATTGCGCGGGTCATGCCCCGCGCCTTTAGCCGCGGCCCCGAACACAAAATCAATAGTTCAACGCTATCGACAGGATAAGAGAAATCAATTGGATCTATCGGTTACGGAACACTAAATTCGAACGGGCGGAAGTGCGCCAACCAGAAGCTAGTTGCAAGCAATCAAAGGAGACAACCATGTCAACCGAAACAAAGTGCCCGTTCAACCACGTCGCTGGCGTCGGCAGGACGAACCGCGATTGGTGGCCCAACCAGCTGCGGCTTGAACTGCTGCACCAGCATTCCTCGAAGTCCGACCCGATGGGCAGGGGCTTCGACTACGCGAAGGCGTTCAGGAGCCTCGACTACAAGGCGCTGAAGAAGGACCTGGTCAAGCTGATGACCGACTCGCAGGACTGGTGGCCGGCGGATTTCGGCCATTACGGGCCGCTTTTCATCCGCATGGCCTGGCACAGTGCCGGCACCTATCGCATCGGCGATGGGCGCGGCGGCGCCGGCTCGGGGCAGCAGCGCTTCGCGCCGCTGAACAGCTGGCCGGACAACGCCAATCTCGACAAGGCGCGCCGGCTGCTCTGGCCGATCAAGAAGAAGTATGGCCGCAAGCTCTCCTGGGCCGATCTGATCATCCTCACCGGCAACGTCGCCCTGGAATCCATGGGCTTCAAAACCTTCGGTTTCGGCGGGGGCCGCAAGGATGTGTGGGAACCGGATCAGGAC
>CAZEAX010000502.1:0-3653 GCA_964510405.1 uncultured Streptomyces sp.
TGATGCTGAAACCCGGCGAGCGGTTTCTCGACATCGGCTGCGGCTGGGGCGCGCTGGTCATGCGCGCTGCCGAAAAGCACGGCGCGATTGCGACGGGCATTACGCTGTCAAAAAATCAGCTCGAATACTCGCGTGCGCGGATCCAGGCCGCGGGCTTGCAGGATCGCTGCCGGGTCGAGCTCTGCGATTTTCGCGATCTTGCCGCTATCGGCAAATTCGACAAGATCGCGAGCGTGGGCATGTTCGAGCATGTCGGTCTTAAAAATCTGCCCGCCTATTTCCGCACGATTGAGTCCGCCCTTGCGGACGACGGATTGGTACTTAATCACGGGATCACTTCGAGCCATGCCGACAGCAGCTGGATAGGGCTGGGCGTCGGCGAATTCATCGACCACTACGTGTTTCCGGACGGCGAGTTGCCCCATATCAGCCTCGTGCTGAAAGAAATGGCGCGGGCCGGCCTGGAGGTCACCGATACCGAATCGCTGCGGCGTCATTACGCGCGCACCTGCCACGAATGGGCCAGCCGCCTCGAATCCCGGCGCGACCGCGCCGCCACGATCGCCGGCGACCGCCGGCTGCGCATCTGGCAGATATATCTGGCCGGTTGCGCTTACGGCTTCGCCAACGGCTGGATCAATATCTATCAAGTGCTTGCCTGCAAGACGAAAAACACGCTGGCTGCGCCGCTGCCGCTTACCCGCGAATACATGTACTCGTCGTGACCGTAGTCGGTCTCGTATTACACAACCGCGCGTTTGAACGCGTTCGCCCTGAGCGGGCACTCCGCAAGACAAGTTGACCTGCATCAAACAGGCGCCGCCGCCGTGGCGCAAACTTGACGATGTGCCTGAGGGGTAAGGGGTCTACTCGCGATTTACCGGCCAAGGAGAACAGTCATGCTGCACTCACCATCGGAAGGCGGCGCCTTGCTGCGCACCGAAGTACGCGGGCAGACGAAGGCGCAGGAAACGATCAAGCTGCCCGCCCCCGACATGGCAAGCGGCAAATCGTTGATGCAGGCGCTGCAGGATCGTCATACCTCGCGCGAATTCAGCGCCAAGGCAGTACCATTAATCGTTATTTCGAATCTGCTGTGGGCGGCGTTCGGCATCAACCGCGCGGGCGGCGGCCGCACCGCGCCGTCGACCCACGAGTGGCACGAGATCGATGTCTATGTGGCGACCGCTGACGGACTTTACGTGTACGAGGCACGCACCCACTCGCTGCGGCTGGCGCTCGCGCAGGACATCCGCATCAAAACCGGCTTGCAGTCATTCGTCGCCGACGCGCCGCTCAACCTCGTGTATGTAGCGGACCATTCACGCATGGTCGAAGCGGAGGAGACCGACCGCATCCTGTATTCTGCCGCAGATGCCGGCTTCATCAGCCAGAACGTGTGCCTGTACTGCGCTGCCGAAGGCCTGGCCACTGTCGTGCGCGGAATGGTGCCGCGCCACGAACTCGCCAAGCTCATGAAATTGCGTCCGAATCAGCGCGTCATCCTCGCGCAAAGCGTCGGTTATCCCGCCTGCGCGCATTGATCCCGCTTTCCCGCCGGCGCCAAAGATATGCCATGCACATGGAGCGCATAATGCTTGTTCAATCGAAAAGTGATCATCATGTATAAGAAAATTCTCGTCCCGCTCGACGGCAGCCGCACCGCGCAGCGGGGGCTGGATGAAGCGATCAGACTCGCGGCACATCACCAGGCCAAGCTGCGGCTGGTGCACGTCGTCGACGGGTTCGCCGTCACGCCGACGCTGGAGGCCGGCCGCTATGTTAACGACATCCAGAAAAGCTTCCGCGCAAGCGGCGCCAGATTGCTCAAGAAGGCGGAAGCCCTGGTGCGCAGGCATGGCCTGCAAGTGGATACCGTAATGTTTGAAACCGTCGGCGGGCGGGCGGCCGATTCCGTCGTCGCGCAGGCGAAGAAATGGCGGGCGGATATTATCGTGATCGGCACGCACGGACGCCGCGGACTCAGTCGCCTCGTCATGGGCAGTGATGCCGAGCAGATCATCCGTTCCTCACCGGTGCCGGTGCTGACGGTGCGCACGACGAAATGATCCGCTACGCGGGGGGTAACGATCATCGTTTTCGATCGTCGCTGTGCAAAACGGTTGCACCGAGGTCGCGTCGTTCACCCCACTCGACTACCAGGCAACGCAAGTCGATTGCTATCCGACATCCATGCTGAACGCGCTGATCTGGCTGTTCGAGCGAAACGAGTTGCCGGGTACCATGCTCCAGCGCATCTATGCGTACTGCCTCGACGGCATCGAACACCGGATCACGGGTTCGTATACATCTGAGCATGCGAACTCACATGGTGTGGCAGCTTCACGCGCAAACTGCGTATCTGCGTCTCGAGTTGGCATATTCGGTCCAGCAGCGAAACAATAAGGGCCACTCCGCGCGACTCGAGGTCAAAGCTTAGTCGCAAACGGGATGCAGTATGTACGGTCATTAAACACTTCCCGTTGAAAGCCCAAGGCTGCGCATCCGGATTAATCGGTATGAGAGCGCCATAGTCAACGAGTTCGAATAGCTCCGCTTGCGACATGCCTGTCAGCTTCGCAAGCTCTGCCAACGAGAACTCATTGTCCTGGGCAAGCCATTCACCTTCAGTCGGTTCAGCTTTCACTTCTCACCGCCTGTCGATAGCGCTCTTGCGGATCCAATATCTCGCGCTTTCGCGAGCCAACCGAATAACCGGCGATCACGAAAGTTTCCCGGAAGCGAGGAAATTATGCTCCGGCATTTCGTTCATTGGGATCGGCGCATTTTGGCCCCTTAATACAGCGGCACAGTCTACCAATACCAAAGGGGAATCCCTCAGCAACTATCCGGCCGTCAGTCCGCCGTTGGATAATGGTAGTAGAGAGCGTTCAGGTAGCGCGCAACTTCCGCAATATCCTGATTGCTCCACGCAAGCCCTGTATTACTCTGCCAGCGACGTACTTCTGACCGCAGACTTGTCCAGTCAATGACAATTTTCTTGTCCCGCCAATGCGCCTGGGCGCTATGGCAACCGATGCAATGCGTCGAGTACAGCAGCTCGCCGCGCGCAACGGCGCGCACTGGCTGCGCATTGGCGTCCGCGAGATTGCCGAATACGATGAATACCGCCACGAGAATCGATTGCACAAACCTGTTGTGCCGCTGAGATGTTGTTATGTGGCTCACTATATTTCTCAACATAAAATTGACCATTAGAATTTATATCAAACGAAACATCCATTCAATGTTTACTGCTGTCAATCGGCTCTCAAATCACTTCATTCGAATATTAATTCTCACGGTGTAGTGCTTATGCTCATCCGCCCTTATACCAATTGCGTCCACTAACCCACACTTCGCAGCGCCTCGCCTACTGCAACTGCAATGCGGTTTCGGATCGTAATGGTGGCATTCTTGTTGTGTTCGCGTGGCGCGCTGGCGATTCATATGGTGCACGCGAATCGCTCCATCTTTGGGCATCAATGGTTTCGTCAACGTGCAGCGATTTACCCCTATGGTTCACGACGTAGTCACCGCATATGACCATGTCTTTAAAATTGCATCCCGGGTTTACGCACGTATATTCGAATATGACGCTGCGTGTGATGCAGCCACCTGCACAGACGCGACTACCATGACCGATCCAGGTC
>CAZEAX010000503.1:0-3652 GCA_964510405.1 uncultured Streptomyces sp.
GGTGCCGGTTGACATAAGTCAAACGCACAGTTGGCGCGGGATGTCAGCATGGCTAAAGGCACCCAACCCGGTCCCGCATGAAAATCCACGTCACCACCCGCCGGCACCATCTCGAGATCGTTGTGATCACCGGTACGATCACGGCGCCGAAGCTGATTCGCGTCGTGGACGTGATTGCGCTCGCATTGGCTCGCCAGGCCCCGCCTAGAATCCTGGTCGACGTGCGCGCGCAATCGCGCGACATTCCTTTGCTGGAGGCATTTGCCATATTAGCGCACGCGATCAAGCGAAAAATCACGCACACGAAAATTGCCTACGTCGTCACCGGTCGCAGCGGGCCCGGCATCACGTGGTTTTTCCAGGAAATGGCCGGCAAGCGGGGATTGAAGATACGTTTTTTCAAAGACAGGGTTGGAGCGCTCGACTGGCTTGACGTGACGCAGGAACCGATCGCCGCCTAGCCGGCCGCGGCCCCTGCGCGGTGCGCGAAATATCTGTCGCGGGCGCAATGACGTGATCAAGCCTGTAAATCGCGCACGCAGGCTGACGGCTATCACTCCAGCCTGCTATCCAGGCCCGCTTCGGCCATTTCCGCCGCACGCAGCAGGGCGCGCGCCTTGCTCTGGGTTTCCTGCCATTCGGCCTGCGGCACGGAGTCGGCAACCACGCCGCCGCCCGCCTGCACATGCAGCATGCCGTCCTTGACGACGGCCGTGCGCAAAGCGATGGCCACGTCCATGTCGCCGTTAAAACCGAGATAGCCCACCGCGCCGGCGTACACGCCGCGCTTGACCGGCTCCAATTCGTCGATGATTTCCATCGCGCGCACTTTGGGCGCGCCGCTGACCGTGCCCGCGGGAAACGTTGCGCGCAACACGTCGATGGCACTCAGGCCCGGTTTCAGCTTCGCCTCGACGTTGGACACGATATGCATCACGTGCGAATAGCGCTCGATGACCATTTGCTCGGTCACGTGCACGCTGCCCGTCTGCGCGACGCGCCCGATGTCGTTGCGGCCGAGATCCACCAGCATGATGTGCTCCGCGCGCTCTTTCTCATCGGCCAGCAGTTCCGCGGCGAGTGCTGCGTCTTCGTCGGCATTCTTGCCGCGCCGGCGCGTGCCGGCGATCGGCCGCACCGTGACCGCCTCGCCTTCGCGGCGCACGAGGATCTCGGGCGACGCGCCGACGACGTGAAAATCGCCGAAATCGAAATAGAACATGTACGGCGACGGATTGATGGTGCGCAGCGCGCGATACAGCGCGAGCGGCGTGGCCTTCAAGCGCTTGGACATGCGCTGCGAAGGTACGACCTGCATGATGTCGCCGTCGAAAATATAACGTTTTGCGCGCTCGACCGCCTTGAGGTACGCGGCTTCGCCGAAACCGGAGACGGCAGGTTCTGAAGTCGCCGCAACGCCTGCCGGGATGGTCACCGGCGCGCGCAGTTTACCGAGCAGTTCGGCAAGCCGGCGCCGGCCCGCACGATATGCATCATTGCGCGCCGGGTCGGCGTACACGACCAGCGTCAATTTGCCCGACAGGTTGTCGACGATCGCAAGTTCTTCGGACAACATGAGCAGAATATCGGGCACGCCCAGCGGATCGGGCTTCTGCACTTTGGCAAGCCGCCGCTCGATATAACGTACGGTGTCGTAGCCGAAATAGCCGACGAGCCCGCCGCAAAAACGCGGCAACCCCGCCTGCGGCGCCTCCTTGAACCGCGCGTGATACTGCTCGACGAATTGCAGCGGATCGTCGGCGCGAGTGCGGCTTTTCAACTTGCCGCGCTCGAATTCGCTGCATTCGTAACCGCGGACTTCGATACGCGTGTCGGCCGCGAGACCGATGAACGAATAACGGCCAAAACGCTCGCCGCCGACCACCGATTCGAGCAAATAAGTGTGCGACTCGTTCGCGAGCTTCAGGTAAACCGACAGCGGGGTATCGAGGTCGGCGAAGGTTTCCAGCACCAGCGGGATGCGGTTATAACCCTCGGCCGCAAGCTGGTTGAATTGTGATTCGGTCATGACTCCACTCCATGGAAATAGGCAAAAGAACCGGCCGCAACGCGCAAATTACGCGCGCCAGCGTGCCAATCCGCCGCGCCACGGGCGTAGCCGCCGGGTGGAGCAAACGATCATTCTTTCGCTTCTCGTGTGGGTCATGATTTGGTGATTAACGTGGTCGCCTTGAGCAACGTTTCTACTATAGCATCAACGTCCAGTTCGCGCACATCGTGCCCCTCGTTGTAGCCATAGGGCACGCAGAATACCGGGCACCCTGCGGCGCGCGCCGCGATCGTGTCGTTCAACGAGTCGCCTATCATCAGCATCTCGTGCGGGGCGATACCGAGTTCCTTGCATGCATGCGTAAGCGGCAGCGGGTCGGGTTTCTTTTTCGGCAGCGTGTCCCCGGACACGACCACCGCGAAATAATCTGCAAGCTTCATTTGCTCGAGCAGCGGAAGGGTGAACCGCTCGGACTTGTTGGTCACGCATGCCAGCGGAAACCCCGCGCCTTTCAGCGCGTCGAGGCCTTCCTGCACGCCGGGATACATCAGCGTGTGCTTGCCGTTCACGCTTGCGTAGCAATCGAGATATACCGGCAACGCGCGCGCAAACAATTCAGGGGCGACCTCCCCTTCCATCTTGCCGACCAGCGCGCGCTGGACCAGATTGGGTATGCCCTTGCCGACAAAGTTGCGCACCAGCGTTTCGTCGAGCGGGCTGCGCCCGAGTCTCGCCAGCATCAGGTTGACCGCGGTCGCGAGGTCGGCGACGGTGTCGAGCATCGTGCCGTCGAGGTCGATCATGACCGCCTTGACCGGCAATGGAAATTTGGTTTTTTGCATAATCGGGAAACGTGCCGGAGTGCGGCATTGGTTGCGAAAGAAGTGCTGCGCAGAATTGTCCGCCGCGCGACGACGAAACTCCTAAACTTTCGCGAGTTCGCCGCGCATTTGCCGGATGGTTGCCGTGTAATCCCTGGCGCCGAAAATTGCCGACCCCGCGACAAACGTGTCCGCGCCGGCGCGCGCGATTTCGGCGATATTATCGATCTTGACGCCGCCGTCGACTTCGAGCCAGATGTCGCGGCCGCTGGCCGCGATGCGCGCGCGCACTGCGCGCAGCTTGGCCAGTGCGCCGGGTATGAATTTTTGCCCGCCGAAGCCCGGGTTGACCGACATGATCAGCACGAGGTCCAGTTTATCGAGCACGTAATCCAGATAGTCGAGCGGCGTAGCGGGATTGAACACCAGGCCCGCTTTGCAGCCGTGCTCCTTGATGAGCGCAATCGTGCGGTCGACGTGCTCCGACGCTTCGGGATGAAACGAAATGATGTTGGCGCCCGCCTTCGCGAAATCGGGAATGATGCGGTCCACCGGCTTGACCATCAGGTGCACGTCGATCGGCACCGTCGTGTGCGGCCGCAGCGCTTCGCACACCAGCGGGCCGATGGTCAGATTCGGTACGTAATGGTTATCCATCACGTCGAAGTGAATGAGATCGGCGCCGGCCGCAACGACGCTTTTGACTTCGTCACCCAAGCGCGCGAAATCGGCCGACAACAGGCTGGGAGCTATCCGGTACATGGGCGGATTCTAACCGGTAATGCGGTTTTTCTCATAGCGGCGATGCATGCTCGGTTGC
>CAZEAX010000504.1:0-3636 GCA_964510405.1 uncultured Streptomyces sp.
CGGACATTCCGCCCGAAGTGCTCACGCGCATCAAGCTGTGCATGCTCGACTCGCTCGGCTGCGCGCTCTACGGCGCCGACCTCGAATGGACGCGCATCATGCAGAAGCGCCTCGGCGAACTCGACACCACGCGCGCCTGTGCAGTGTGGGGCACCAACCAGAAACTGTCGGCGCCGCACGCGGCGCTGGTCAACGGCTCGCAGGTGCAGGGCTTCGAACTCGACGACGTGCACCGCCAGGGCGTGCTGCACGTCGGCGCGGTGGTGCTGCCGGCTTTGATTTCGATTGCCGAAACGCGCCCCGGTATGACGGGCAAGGAATTTCTCGCCTCGGCCGTCGCCGGCTATGAAATCGGCCCGCGCGTCGGCATCTGCATGGGCCCCGAGCACATCGCGCAGGGCTGGCATTCGGGCGCAACGCTCGGCGTGTTTTCGGCAGCAGCGGGCGCCGCACGCGGGCTGAAGCTCGACGTCGACAAGACGGTGCACGCGCTGGGCATCGCCGGCACGCAGGCGGCTGGCTTGATGGCCGCGCAATACGGCGCGATGGTCAAGCGCATGCACGCCGGACGCTCGTCGCAAAGCGGCCTCTACGGCGCGCTGTTTGCGGAAGCCGGCTTCACCGGCATCGTCAACGTGCTGGAGAGCGAATACGGCGGCTTCTGCACGACATTCTCGCGCTCGACCGACCGCTTCAAGCTCGAAGAGCTCACCAAGGATTTCGGCAAGGTCTGGCAAACGATGGGCGTCGCGCTCAAGTTCTATTCGTGCGTCGGGAGCAACCACACGACACTCGATGCGATCCGCCTCATGCAGCAGGAGCGCCCGTTCGGCGCCGACGACGTGAAAAGCATCGTCGTGCACGGCTCGCAGGTCACGATGGACCATGTCGGCTGGAAATACGTGCCGCAGGGACTCACGTCCGCGCAGTTGAACCTGCCCTACTGCGTCGCCACGTGGCTGCTCGACGGCGATTGCTTCGTCAACCAGTTCACCGAAGACAAGGTCGCCGATCCGCTGCGCATGAAGCATGCGGAAAAGGTTTCGGTGAAGCACGACGACGCGATCACCGCCAAGGGCTCCAAGTTCCGCCACATGGTGCGAGTCGAAGTGTTCCTCAACGACGGCACGCGCATGGAGCGCACGGTCGAAGCCGGGCGCGGCAACGAAAACAATTTCGCGTCCGAAGCCGATGTCTGCGATAAATTCGAGAAGCTCGCGGCCAAGGCGCTACCCAGGGCGCAAATCGAAAAGCTGCGCGACGCGATGCTGAAACTCGAAACGCTCAAGGATGCGTCGGAGATCGCGCGTTTGCTCGCGAAAGCTTAATGTTTTTATTGGTTTCCCTCCCTTTCAAAGGGAGGGCTAGGGTGGGGATGGGGTATAAGGATTGGCCATGTTAATGCGAATAGCATATGCGCTTGCACTCCTGCTTGGCGCGGTTAGCGCCTTTGCCGAGGACTATCCGACCCGGCCGATACGTTTGATCGTCCCGCTTGCACCCGCCGGCGGAATGGACACCATCGCGCGCGGCGTTGCGCAGAAACTCACCGAGAGCCTCGGCCAATCGGTAGTCGTGGACAATCGCAGCGGCGGCGGCGGCGTGATCGGCGTCGAAACCGTCGCGCATTCGACGCCCGACGGCTACACCCTGCTCATGATGAGCTCGACCAGCCTCATCTACCCGCTGATGTACAAGGCCAATTACGACATGGCGCGCGATTTTTCGCCGATCGTGCAGGTCACGACCCAGCCGTACGTGATCGTCGTCAATCCCAACGTGCCGGTAAAATCGATCGCGGAATTGATTGCGTACGCGAAAGCCAATCCCGCCAAGCTGAACTTCGCCTCATCCGGCAACGGCAGCCTGATCCACCTGATGACCGAGCTTTTCAAGTCGATGACGGGCACGCAGATGACGCACGTGCCTTATCGCGGCATCGGCGCGGCCTACCCCGACCTGCTCGGCGGCCAGATCCAGCTCATCTTCGCGAGCAGCATCTCCGCCATGCAACTCATACACGCGGGAAGGCTGAGAGCGCTCGCCGTCACGGGCGCCAAGCGCGCGAAAGCCCTGCCCGATCTGCCGACAGTGATCGAATCCGGCGTGCCGGGCTTCGTCGTCAACCAATGGTATGCAATGCTCGCCGCGGCCGGCACGCCGCGCGCAATCATCGAGCGCCTCAATCGCGACACGAACAAAGCGCTGACGTATCCGGACATCATCGCGCGTTTCACGGCCGACGGCGCCGAGGCCGCGGGCGGCACGCCGCAAATGCTCGCCGCCCACGTCAAGAGCGAACGCGAAAAGTGGGCGAAGGTCATCAAGCAGGCCGGGATCCGCGGCGAGTAACCAAATAAACTCCTTCCCCCTTTGGAGGGGGAAGGATGGGATGGGGGTGGATAGCTATTCCGCGCACGCAGCATGCATCAATCGCTCACTGAATTCCTCGCCCATCACGCCCGAACCCGCGGCACCGCGACCGCGCTCGTTTACGCCGAACAGCCGATAACCTATTCCGCGCTCGCCGCCGAAAGCCGGCGCGTCGCGCAGGGTCTCGCCGATCTCGGCGTAGTCGCCGGCGACCGCGTAGCACTTTGGCTGCCCAATGTTCCCGCATGGATTGCGTGCTTCTTTGCCTGCGCGCAATTAGGTGCAATCGTGGTCACGGTCAATACGCGCTTCAAGAGCACGGAAGTCGCCGACATCGTCGGCCGCTCCGGCGCCAAAGTGCTCGTGTTCTGGCCGGACTTCCGGCACATCGACTTCGCCGGCATTCTGCGCGACGTGCCATCGGATGCGCTCGCGAACCTGCAGGCGTTTGTCGCGTACGATGAGTCCGATGACGAATCCACGCTCCCGACCCTGCTGGACCGGCCGGTCATGCGCTATCGCGAGATCGCGCAAAACGCTGAGTTGGTCGTAAACCGTGCGCGCCCCGATGCGGGCTGCATCATCTTCACCACGTCCGGCACGACGCGCGCGCCGAAGTTCGTGCTCCACAATCAGGCGTCGATCACGCGCCACGCGGCGGACATGGCGCACGGCTTCGGCATCGATGCCGAAGATGCGATCACTTTGTTGACCGTGCCGCTGTGCGGCGTGTTCGGCTTCTGCAACGCGACCGCGACGCTCGCCGCGGGGAATCCGCTCGTAATGCTGCCGACGTTCGAAGCGCAGGCCGCGGCGCAGGCGATCGGCGCGCATCGCATCACCCACTTCGCCGCGGTCGGCGACATCGTCGCGCAATTGCTCGCGGCGAGCAGTGATCCAATTCCGTATCCGGGCGTGCGCATGGTGATCGGCGCGCGCACCGGCCAGGCGGCGCCGGCACAGGCGCGCGGCCTGCGCTTAGTCGGCGTCTACGGCATGAGCGAAGTGCAAGGCATGCTGTCGCTGCGCGGCCTCGACGAGCCGCCCGAGACGCGCGAACTCGGCGGCGGCACGCTGGTCGCCCCCGAAGGGCGCGTGCGGGCGCGCGATCCGGCCACGGGCGCGATACTCGCCCACGGCACCAGCGGCGAGCTCGAATTCAAAGTGCCTAGCGTGATGGCGGGTTACTACGGCGATGCGGAAGCGACTGCGGCAGCGTTCACTGCGGACGGTTATCTCAAAAGCGGCGACCTCGGCTACACG
>CAZEAX010000505.1:0-3633 GCA_964510405.1 uncultured Streptomyces sp.
TTCGTTGATCACGACCCGGTAAGGGATGTCGGCCTGGTTCTCCAGTTCGTACGCCGCGATGAACACGATCGCGCGCTCGATCGGGCTCAACTCCGCGCACTTGCGGTCGAGATAAGGCTGCAACGAGGCTTCGAGCCGCCCGGCCTCGCGGATTGCGCCCGCGAGCAGCGAGGAAAAATAGGGGCGGTCGGTCTTGTCGAAGCCCTTCGCCTTCGCCATCTGGCTCTCGATGGTTGCGGCGTCGGTGCCGGCAAGTTGCCACTGGTAGAGGCCCTGCATTGCGAATTCACGCGAGCGCCGCCGGCTGGTCTTGCGCACCGTCGGCGCCGGTATGGCGGTCATTTGCGCTCGAGTTCGCGCAGCAGGTTCGCCATTTCGACGGCGACGGCGGCGCAGTCCGCGCCTTTTTGCGCCATGCGCGCGGTCGCCTGGTCGTCGTTCTCGGTCGTGAGGATGCCGTTGGCGACGGGGATGCCGGTGTCGAGTTGCACCGACATGATGCCGCGCGCGGACTCGTTGGCGACGATTTCAAAATGGTAGGTTTCACCGCGAATGACGGCGCCCAGCGCAATTAATGCGTCGTACGCATCGGACACCGCCATTTGCTGCAGTACAAGCGGCGCTTCGAGCGCGCCGGGCACGCTTACGATCGTCACGTCGTCAGCTACCACTCCAAGTTTCGTAAGCTCCGCGGTGCAGCTTGCAAGCAATCCGTCGCCGATTTCAGCGTTGAAGCGCGCCACCACGATACCTATGTGCAGGCCCTCACCTTCGGTGCCGGCCTCGATTTCATCCATTTCATCGTATTTGGTCATGCGTGCGCCTTATTTAGCTGCATCTTCGGGCTGGAGATAGCCCGTCACCTGCAAATCGAATCCCGCCATGCTCGGCATTCTACGTTGCTTCGCGAGCAAACGCATTTTCGCGACCTTCAGATCGCGCAATATCTGCGCGCCTATCCCGTAGTTGCGCAGCGCGTTTTTCTGCGTTGTCGCGATCGCGCCCGGCAATGCGCGCGCCAGCAGATCGTGCGCCGACTCGGGCCGGTGCAACAGCACGATCACGCCGCAGTCGGCACGGCTGATCGCCGCCAGCGCCTGGTTGAAATTCCAGGAATGGCTGGCGCTTTTGACATCCAGCAGATCGATCACCGACAGCGGCTCGTGCACACGCACCAGCACCTCGCGGTCGGGCGTGATCTTTCCCTTCACCAACGCGAGATGCGTTGCCTGCCCGATCTTGTCGCTGTAGACAATGAGCCGGAAATTGCCGTGCACGGTTTCGATATCGCGCTCGGAGGCGCGGCTGACCAGCGACTCGGTACGGCTGCGGTGATGAATCAGGTCGACGATCGTGCCGATTTTCAGGTTGTGCGCGCGCCCGAACTCGATCAAGTCCGGCAGCCGTGCCATCTCGCCGTTGTCTTTCAGTATTTCGCAGATCACCGCCGCAGGCGTGGTACCGGCAAGCGCGGCAAGGTCGCAGCCTGCTTCCGTGTGCCCGGCGCGCACCAGCACACCGCCGTTTTGCGCCATCAGCGGAAAAATATGCCCGGGCTGCACGATGTCCGCCGGCCCCGCGTCGGCGCGCACGGCGGCCTGCACGGTGCGCGCGCGATCGGCGGCGGAGATGCCTGTCGTCACGCCCTCGGCGGCTTCGATCGAAACCGTGAAGTTGGTGCCGAGCGGTGAATTGTTGGTGGTCACCATCGGCGCCAGATTGAGGCTGCGGCATTTCTGCTCGGTGAGCGTCAGGCAGATCAATCCGCGGCCGTAACGCGCCATGAAATTGATCGCCTCCGGCGTGACGAAATCCGCCGCCAGCACGAGATCGCCTTCATTCTCGCGGTCTTCCTCGTCGACAAGTATCACCATTTTGCCGGCGCTGATGTCGGCGATGATTTCGGTGGTCGGGCTCACATCCATCTTATGTGCTCTGCTCCTTGAATTCGCTCAATCGCTCGACGTAGCGCGCGAGCATATCGACTTCGATGTTGATTTTCATCGCGGCCGCGAATGCGTGCAAGGTGGTGGCGGCAAGCGTGTGCGGGATCAGGTTGACCTCGAATCGCGTGCCTTCCACCGCGTTTACCGTCAAGCTTACGCCATTCACGGCGATGGAGCCCTTGCGCGCGATGTATTTGGCGAGTTCGCGCGGTGCATCCGCCACCAGCCGGCGACTGTCGCCCGCCGCATCGAAACTCACCACGGTGCCAACGCCGTCAACATGCCCGCTTACGAGATGCCCGTCGAGCCGGTCGGCAAGGCGCAACGCCTTTTCCAGATTTACGGCCGCGCCTTGTTTAAAGCCGGCTGTGCACGCGAGTGTTTCTCGCGAAACGTCGAACTCGAGTTCATGCTTGTTAAGCGCCACCACGGTCAGGCATGCACCGTCGATGGCGATGCTGTCGCCGATTTTCACGTCCGCCACCGGCAACGCGTCGGCATCGATAGTCACGCGCATGCCGCCCGGCGTGGACTTCAACTCGCGCACGCGACCGACTGCCTGAATAATTCCGGTAAACACAATCAGCTCGCTTCCCAACCCGCCAGAATACGAACGTCGCCGCCCACCATGGTGAGGTCGTCTATCGTGAGCTTGCGCCGCCCTGCGAGGTCCGCGAGTTCGGGCAAGTCAGCCATGCCGCTGGCGCGCTCGCCGATGAGACACGGCGCGAAATACAGCAGCAGTTCGTCCACGCAACCTTCGTTCATCAGCGATCCGTTCAACTTGTGGCCGGCCTCGACGTGCAATTCGTTGATGCCGCGGCGACCGAGTTCCAGCATCAACGCCGGCAGTTCGACTTTGCCGGCGGCATTGGGCAAAACAACGATCTCCGCACCTTTGCCTTTCAACTTTGCCGCTTTCGCCTCGTCAGCGACCGCGCACGCGATCAGCACCCCGCCACCTTCCAGTATGCGCGCGGTCAACGGCAGTTCCAGCCGGCTGTCGATCACCACGCGCAGCGGCTGGCGCGGCGTCGCCACCGCGCGCACCGTCAGTTGCGGATCATCGTCGCGCACGGTGCCGATGCCGGTCAATACCGCGCATGCGCGCGCGCGCCAGTGATGTCCGTCATTGCGCGCCGCCTCTCCCGTAATCCACCGGCTGTTGCCATTAAGCAAAGCAGTCTTGCCGTCGAGGCTCGCGGCGATTTTCATGCGCGTCCACGGCCTGCCGCGCGTGACCCGCGAAATAAATCCGCGATTCAGCGCGCGCGCGGCATTTTCCATGACGCCCGTTTCGGTCGTTATCCCCGCATGCTCGAGCCGCGCCACGCCTTGCCCCGCAGTACGTGGATCGGGGTCAAGCATCGCGGCCACCACGCGCGCGACACCCGCCGCGATCAGCGCCTCGTCGCACGGCGGCGTGCGGCCGTGGTGGTGACAAGGCTCCAATGTCACGTAAGCGGTCGCGCCGCGCGCACGCTCGCCTGCCGCCTGCAAAGCCGCCACTTCGGCGTGGGGACCGCCGGCGCGTTCGTGCCAGCCTACGCCGACCACCACGCCGTCGCGCACGATCACGCAGCCGACGCGCGGATTGGGTGTGGTCGTATACAGTCCGCGCTCCGCGAGTTGAAGCGCGCGCGCCATGAATTGGTTGTCCGCCGCACCGCTCATCCGCGCACTACTT